>NZ_QTMW01000036.1:0-2704 GCF_003604005.1 Bacteroides sp. OF03-11BH
GTAAGCATTCGAAGAAATGCACCTTTTACACTTTGAGGTTTGGTTGTAGCTTTGCGGCAGTGAATACAATCAAACCTCAATTATTATGAACAGACAAGAATTTGAAGAATTAGAATTGCAGGTGCAACAAAGCGAGCTGCCGTTGAAGTCGTACCTTCAACAGATAGGTGTAAGTTATTCAACCTATCACTACTGGCGTAGAAAATGTTCCGTTGACAGGAGCAGTATCAAACACGAGTTGGCTCCTATCAGTTTTAAACAGGCATTTACGGAGTCTTCCCAAGAAGAACAATTGCCGCATGGTGTTGCGCTGCTGTTTCCCAATGGACTTCGTGCCCACTTCGGGAGCGGTTCTGAAGATTTGCTGAAGGAAATATTTACCCAAAGTCTTCGAAACGGTCATGTTTAACCTGAACGACACGATGCGCTACTTCCTGTGTCCGGGCAGGACAGATATGCGCAAGGGTATCAGTTCGCTATGCGGAGTGGTACATGAGAAAATGAACAGTGAAGTGAGGAACGGTGATGTCTTCATCTTCATCGGTTCCAGCCGCAGGCTAATGAAACTCCTTCATGCCGAAGACGGAGGTATGGTAATGTATGTAAAACGTCTGGAGGCCGGTCGCTTCAAATTGCCGGAGTATGATCCCAAATCAAACAGCTATCCCATGGAGTGGCGCGATCTGGTGATGATGGTTGAAGGAATACAGGAAAACCCGGAACAGAGGCTCCGGCGGTTAAGAGCCGAACGTAAGGAATACCATGTATAACATGTTTTTTATGTGAGTAAACTTTGGATATTGTTGCATAATTCACTGTTAATTAGTATATTTACATCATTAAAAGAAGTATAGACAATGGAAGAAAAAGAAATTTTACTCAAGACGATAGAAGGGCTGAATGCCTCTATAGCCTCATTGTCTACTACTAATAAGAATCAATCCGAACAGATAAAAAATCTGCAGGAACGTATCAAGGAGTTGACGGCTCAGGTCGCATGGCTGAACCGTCAGCTCTTTGGTCGTAAATCGGAGAAACTTCGCGTATATGATCCTAATATGCCAGATCTCTTTGCCGACGAGTTTTCCGGACTCCGGCAGCAGGCGGAAGAAAAGCGGGACGAGGCTGTGGAAAAGATTGAGAAGGAATCGGTGGAAGACGTAAAACGAAATCGCCAGAACCGCAAAATGATAGAGGACTTGCCCGTACTGGAGACCGATACAATAGAACCGAAAGGCGTAGACTTGTCTTTATACCGTAGAATAGGCGAAGAGATAACAAAAGTCGTCAAACACAAGCCGGGAATGCTTTACGTCAAGGTGATCATCCGTCCCAAATATGCTCTCAAGGATAGTACCCTGCTTCCTCCGGCCGGACAGAAAGGCGTAGAGATAGCTCCCATGCCGCTAATGCCGGTCGACAAGTGCATCGCTGACACCAGCCTGCTTGCCGAAATATTGCTTCAGAAGTATGAATATCATGTCCCGTTCTACCGTCAGATACAGCAATACCGCCATCTTGGAATGAAAGGTCTGACCGAAAGTACACTGGACGGCTGGTTCAAGAAAACCGTAGAATTGCTTAAGCCTCTGTATGAAGAACTCAAACGTGAAGTCTTCTCCTGTGATTATGTACAGGTGGACGAGACTACAGTTCCGGTCATCAACAGGGAAAAGCACAAGGCCGACAAGGAATATCTCTGGATGGTAAGATCAGTCATGGAGAGACTGGTCATCTTTCATTACGACGGAGGCTCACGGGCCGGAGCGGTCATCGAATCCCTGGCAAATCAATATAACTTCAAGGGATATCTTCAATGTGACGGTTTTGCAGGTTATGAAACAGCCTTCAAGGCCAACCCCGACGTGCGGCTGCTCAACTGTCTGGTGCATATACGTCGTCATTTTGAGCAGGCTTTGGATGAAAACAGGGAGATGGCCCAACATGCACTGACTCAGATACAGCATATCTATAAAATAGAACGTCAGTGTAACGAAGCCGGCCTGTCATATGATGAGCGCAGACAGAAGCGTCAGGAGCTGGCCCGGCCAATCATGGAGGCAATGAAGGTATGGATGGAGACAGAAGGGATTAAATACAGTCCAGGTTCTTTGACAGGCAAGGCCATTACATATGCCTATACCAAATGGGATAATATTATAAGATGCCTGGACGATGGCCGCCTGTACTGGGATAACAATCTGGCGGAAAACGTCCAACGCCCCATCACTCTGAGCAGAAAAAATTTTCTCTTCTGTGGTAATCACGAAGCTGCGGTTAATATGTCTGTCATATGTTCTCTGCTGGCCACATGTAAGGCGCACGAGGTAAATCCCAGGGTATACCTGAACGATGTTATCGCACAAATGCCTTATCACAAAAAGGCAACCCAAGAAGAACTTTTGAATCTACTTCCACATAAATGGAAGTTGAAACATCCGGAATGTGTACTGACAAGGCAAAAGGAGGAATCTTGTAACTGATATAAACTGTAACATATGGGTTCAACAAAACAATAGCGGCTGATACTATTAGGTTCATAGTGACAGTCGCTATTGTTGTATATAAAGGTTTAATACCTGTAGTTGGCCGAATACTTACGATGTAAAAATGATAGCCAATATCACGGAAACCACGGTGCAAGATATGATCCTGTCGGCAAGCCTCCGCCGAAAGGGACTTTCCTTCCGGCGTGGCACTGCAA
>NZ_QTMW01000036.1:2714-58340 GCF_003604005.1 Bacteroides sp. OF03-11BH
GCCGAAAGGGACTTTCCTTCCGGCGTGGCACTGCAATGAATGATAATTAATGTAATAATCCGCATGGGATTACATGCAACTTTGTATTCCGAACACACCTCCGATGGCGGTGGCTACAGTGATAACGATTTTGAGGACTAAGCTCCATACAGAGCGGGGAGATGATGATTTACTCATACAATAACAGGTTTTAAATAAATTAATAATAGTTTTCTTTTACCACAGATTTACTGTAGGTTTGCCATAGGTTTACCACAGATCTACACAGACTCACACAGATAAATAATCGACTACTTTAGCAACTACCAATTCAATATAATCTGTGGAAATCTGTGTAGTCTGTGGTGAATCTTTTAGGCAGCCGGGTCAGGCGCTTCACCACCTCCATCCGGTTTCGGATCAGGGTTGTCACCCGAATCAGAACCTCCTCCGGCAGTTGTCGGTTTCTGATATTCCGCCTGCTGCTTCAACTGACTGTCAAGTTTCAGATTATTGGTCGACAGATTACCGGTGGCACGGGCTTTCAAACGCATGCCGCTAATATTCTTTTCCAACGAAAACTCTTCCAGCGTATCAGCTGCCTTACTGCGAATACCCACACCAAAAATGGCAAGATCATCAATTTTCACACACTTGCCGTCTAGCAACAATTCCTTGATGCAATCTACCATATCCGAAAGCACACCTTTGATGACACCACCGGAATACGGTGAATTGTGCTTCGACATATGTTCGGCAAGCTTTGCCAAATCAAACGTCTCGTCGCTTACTGCACGGGCGAACCACTTACCCGCATTCAAGCCTTTCTTCTGCTGGTTCTGATAAATTTTGTAACGAATCATAAAACAATAAATTAAAGGGTTAAACATATTGTCCGGGGATTCTTTTCCCTTTCGACGATACAAAAATACTACTCCGGATCTCCCGGAAATCAGCTGTGCACGGTTGTGTATGGTAGCGGTCGGTTATTTGTCATTATAGTCGGTTATTCAAAGGAAAAACGTTGGTTATATAGTCGTTTTTTGTTATTTTTGTAACAGTAAATCAGAAATATATCCATCATGAGTGAATTTAAAATACGTGCTTACGGGCGCATGGAACTGGCGCAACTCTATTCTCCGCAACTAACTGACATCGCTGCCTATCGAAAAATGAAGAAATGGATCTCTTTGTGCCCCGGACTTCTGCAACGCCTGTACGACTTAGGCTACGAATCAAAGCGACGCTCATTCACACCGTTGGAGGTGAGAGTTATTGTGGATGCTTTAGGAGAGCCTTAAATAAAGCACCGCTTTACGATGTCTAAAGCTTAGCTTTACACCTCCTAAAGCGATGCTTTATGCAGGACAAACGATTGTTTCAGTCAAAACGGATGTGGTAATTGAAATGACTACTGCATCCGTAAATAAAACGGGTACAGTAGGTACACTTTTTCCGGTTCACTCATACACACACGCACGCGCATACAACCCTTTACCGTCCATACTGATTAATTTTCCGTGTTTGGTGAGACGCTTCAGCCAAGTGAGGGCTGTGTTTTCCTTAATTCCCATGGCAACTGCTTCTTCCAGTAACTGTGTACGAGTAAATTCATCACCCAGTTTCTGGAAGAGATAATCACGATCGGCATTAGGACGGTGGCTGATTTCTGTATTGGGGAGGAACGATAGAATATGCGTGGCATGACAGTAGAGAGGTTCCGCAAGACTAAGCACAGCATGAAAGTCTTCCTGTGAAATGGATACATCCCAACGAGTGATGATGTCATCTTTGCGGTTGTCCGCAGGAATCTCCTTGTCCGGTGTGAAAGGAGAGGTGGGGGAGGTCTTGAAGTCGTAGGGCTGCGGGCTTTCGAGGGCACGCAATACGGCTACTTCCGACATGATTCTGCATAGATTGACGGCCAGACGTGCCACAAAACTATACATTTCCCTTCCATTAGCTACACTGGAGCGTTCAAACAAGTTGGAAAAGACGGTGTCGATTTCTTCTTTTTGTTCATCCGTAAGTTGCAGGGTATGAATGCCGTGTGTTTTTATCACGCTCAACTTTTCTTTCCATTCCAGTCCCATAGCGGTGAATATCTCCTCCCAATCTATCTCGTTGTCCATAAATTGGCTGATCCATTTACTGATTCCGCACATGTAATAATATAATTGGCGGGAGTATGATCCGTCTTCTGCCGTCGGAATGAAAGTTTGCACCTGCGACGGCGTACCCGAAATCAGGACGGAAAGATAGCTTTTCTTCACTTCCCGGTATTCCTGGTCGGTGCGGCGGTTGTAGGACAAGCGGTCGTGGTCGAACGCTTTGCGCAGGGTATCGCTCCAATGACCGTGGTCCGATCCGATGGCGGTGGAAAGGGTGTCCGCTTCCGCTTCGCAGATAAGTCCGGTTCCGTCGGAGTCCATGATGTTTTGTAGGATACCCGTACCGGTGTTGTTGCCCGAAATGAGGAACATCCTGTTAGGGGGCATTTGTGGAGCCTCCTTTTTGGTTCGTTCTTTTCCCATTGCATCGTACTCGGCTTTCTCTTTTTTGTATGCTTTCATCTGTATGGTCACTTCTTTGCGGATCTCGTCGTGGATAGGTTCCACGAGTAAGCGGATGTAGGAAAGGATACCTTTGCCGGAAGCCGAAGGAGCCACTACGAAACATTGGAGGCTGGGGTGATGGTATTTGCCGCCATATAGGCATCGCACGTGGCGCGACATACAAGCACCCAGGGCAGTGAGCGCTCCCAATAACATGATGTCGTGTTGTATTGGGCTGCTCCCGGCTTTTATGATACGTTGCAAGAATTCCGGCCAGTTGTTTTTCGGAAAAGTGGGCAATTGATGTTGCGGTTCACTGCCCGGCAATAGTTCTTCTTCCCCTTCTCTTTCTTCGGAGATATTGTCATTCCCCACCTTATTATACGCGCCCGTGTGTGGAGGAAATTTGCGTGCTGTACCTGCTGTACCTTTTGTACCTGTGGGATGTTTGGGCATTTCTTCTATGCAGATGCTTACTCCCGTCGCTTCGGCCAGGTGGAAAGCGGTGCCCAAGTGCACTTCTCCACGTTGGGTGTGGAGTGCGTTGGAGAATACCCGTTCGGCATGTTCGCGCTGATACTTGGGAGACACCCGGCACAGGCGATGGAAAAAGTCACGTCCTGCTTCACCGCAATCCGTTGCGATGGCGAATGACAATTGTACGTATTCAAGATAAGTGGGAGCAATGTCCGCTCCTGCCGCTTCGACTGCTTCGGTGAGACGGCATAAAGATTCAATATCGGTCATGTTTTGATTTTTATAAAATAATGTTTAATTATTCTCGTTTACTTGGTTCTGAACAATGCTTCCGGGTCGTAACTAAGGAAACAGGATCTCACGAGGTCTTTGCCGGAGAAATCTACTTTGGATTTCGTTTCGGAAGAAACCGCTGTTACCGTATTGTATGCCGTCTCTACGTACCGCATCGCCCAACTCATGTTTTCTGTGATATTTTTTGTATCATTTGTCGTGGAGGAATAATGGCAAGGAACAAATGCCTTTACACCCAGTCCGCTGGGGCTGATAAAGGTGAGTACAGCTTGTAGGAGAGGATCGTCATAGAGCATACGTCGCATTTCCACTGCTTCCTGATAAGAGTGGAGACCGTCCACATCTACTATCACCAGATGAGACGGGGAGACGAAATCCTTACAGCTACGGCGGGTGAATGTGCCGCAAGGGGTCACATACGGAAGCAATGATGCTTTGGCGGCTCGTATATCTGTGGCATTCCGTACTTGTGCGGTCAGGGTTTTGAGATTCTCATTGCAAGTAATCATTTGGAAAACTTGTTCGATGGAGACTTCGCAGAAGGGGATAAGCGTGGGAGGAGTCATCAGTCGGCCTTGTTTGTCTTTGATGGGAGCGATAGGTGGCATAAAATAGGACATTCTGTAGTTGTTTGACATCATTTTCTTTTTGTTATAAGTTAAAATGTTTATTTTTGCAAAAAATATGAGTGTGTTTCAAAAACACGGCATGAAGGTAGTAATAACAAAATAGACTCTACCCTGATATGTGAGGATAAAAGTTAAAATATTTAATTATTAAAGTGTGTATTTAACAACAAAAAACAAAGATGAAAAAGAAAACGGTTTGTTGCAGTGATTTGGGAGCTTATATTAATGAGTTGCTTAAACGTGCGAAATTGAAAAATGAGTATGTATGCGAGACCCTGGGTATGGGACATGATGTTTTGAATGGCATAAAAAAGGGCTAAATCTCCCATTGAACGATTATATAAAAGTAATGAATCTCTGTTTGAATGCCTACAACGAAGAGGAGATTGAACTGATTTTGAATACGTTGGTGAGAATGTATCTGCGCTACTACAAGAAGAGGATAGTGGAGTAATCCGTGAAATAATTGATAGAAAATCCCGGCTGAATAAATAAAAACGGCCGGGATTTTTTTGTTTAGGATGTCTATTTGTCATTCTTGGGAAATATCAAATGGTAGCCATACCTTTTCCGTGTGCGATAACGAAAACACAAAAAATAACATTTTATTAGGTAGAAAAAGTTTGAGGAATGCTTCGTAGTTCACAAATAATGATTAAATTTGCCGCGATTTGTAATGCGGAGTTTGCAAAATGACGAATAATACTATAAAGCATCTAGGTATTGTGGAAAACATACAGGGTTCTCATCTGTCGGTGAGGATTGTCCAGACATCGGCTTGTGCGGCATGTAGCGCAAAGGGGCATTGTTCCTCGGCGGATAGTAAGGACAAAATCATAGATATCATAGATACCGCAGCTTCTTCCTATCAGGTGGGAGAGAAGGTGATGGTGGTCGGCGAAACGTCGATGGGCATGATGGCGGTAGTGTTGGCTTTCGTACTTCCTTTCGTACTTCTTATATTTTCGTTGTTTCTTTTGATGGCATTGGTAGAGAATGAACTGTATGCGGCTCTTCTTTCTCTGGCTGTCCTTATACCTTATTATTTCGTTTTATGGCTTAACAAAATGCGACTCAAACAACAATTTTCATTTACTATAAAACCAATAAATAACTAAAAACATTATGAATTTGATTCTGATTGCAGTGATTTCATTGGGAGCTATAGCGCTCGTGCTGGCCGCTATTCTTTATGTGGCTTCCAAGAAATTTGCCGTGTATGAAGACCCGCGGATTGCCCAGGTGGGAGAAGTGCTTCCCCAGGCTAATTGTGGTGGATGTGGCTATCCCGGTTGTAGCGGCTTTGCCGACGCTTGCGTCAAAGCCGGTTCGCTGGATGGTAAATTCTGCCCCGTAGGCGGACAGCCTGTCATGGCACAAATTGCTGATATCCTAGGGCTTGCAGCCGGAGAAGCTGAACCGATGGTAGCAGTGGTAAGATGTAACGGAACGTGTATGAATCGTCCGCGTATTAATCAGTACGACGGTGCGAAGAGTTGCGCTATTGCCGCTTCGCTCTATGGTGGGGAAACGGGTTGTAGTTACGGATGTTTGGGGTGTGGTGACTGTGTGGCTGCCTGCCAGTTCGATGCCATCCACATGAATCTTGAAACAGGACTTCCGGAAGTGGATGAAGCGAAATGTACCGCTTGCGGTGCCTGTGTGAAGGCTTGTCCGAAGGCGATCATCGAAATCCGTCCGCAAGGAAAGAAATCACGCCGTGTGTATATCTCTTGTGTGAATAAAGACAAGGGAGCTGTGGCACGCAAGGCTTGTACGGTGAGTTGTATTGGCTGTGGCAAATGCGTGAAGACTTGTCCGTTCGAAGCTATCACGTTGGAGAACAACTTGGCTTACATCGATCCGCACAAGTGCAAATCTTGCCGGAAATGTGTGGAAGTCTGTCCGCAGAATACCATTATCGAATTGAATTTCCCGCCGAGGAAACCGAAAGAAGAAGCTCCGGCTGCTCCAAAACCGGCTGCTGTTTCTAAAGAAGCGGTGGAAACTCCTGCACCGGCGGCAAAAGTGGAAACTCCTGCTGAAAAGGCTACAGAAGCTCCGAAAGTAACAGAATAATAACAGAATAAAATACAGAACTGTATGTTAAAGACATTTTCAATTGGTGGAGTTCATCCACACGAAAATAAATTGTCGGCACATCAACCTATTATCACAGCGGAAGTTCCTGCAAAGGCTGTTATTTTGCTGGGGCAGCACATTGGTGCGCCTGCAAAACCGGTTGTAGCGAAAGGGGATGTGGTAAAGGTAGGCACTAAGATTGCTGAACCTGCCGGCTTTGTTTCGGCAGCAATTCACTCTTCGGTCAGTGGTAAAGTGGCGAAGATTGATACTATTGTCGATGCCAGCGGTTATGCGAAACCTGCTATCTTTATCGATGTGGAAGGCGACGAATGGGAAGAAACAATCGACCGTAGCGCCACACTGGTGAAGGAATGTGAGCTTTCCGCAGAAGAGATCGTGAAGAAAATTGCCGATGCCGGAATCGTTGGTCTGGGTGGTGCTTGTTTCCCTACACAGGTGAAACTTTGTCCTCCTCCTTCTTTTAAAGCTGAATGTGTGATTATCAATGCCGTAGAATGTGAACCTTATTTGACTGCCGACCATCAGCTGATGCTGGAACACGCGGAAGAAATCATGGTAGGTGTTTCTATCCTGATGAAAGCAGTGAAAGTGAACAAGGCATTTATCGGAATCGAAAATAATAAGCCCGATGCTATCGAACTGATGACTAAAGTAGCTTCCAGCTATGCAGGCATCGAAGTCGTTCCCTTGAAGGTGAAATATCCGCAAGGAGGTGAAAAGCAGCTGATCGATGCGATCACCAAACGTCAGGTGGCGAGCGGTGCGTTGCCTATCTCTACGGGAGCAGTCGTGCAGAACGTGGGAACGGCGTTTGCCGTTTATGAAGCTGTGCAGAAGAATAAACCGTTGTTTGAACGGGTGATTACCGTGACGGGAAAGTCGGTTGCGAAGCCGTCTAATTTCCTGGCCCGTATCGGTACACCGATGAAACAGTTGATTGACGCTTGCGGTGGTTTGCCCGAAGATACGGGTAAGGTGATCGGTGGCGGTCCGATGATGGGTAAGGCGCTCGTAAATATCGAGGTTCCTACTGCGAAGGGCAGTTCCGGCATCCTGATTATGAACCGGAAGGAAGCCAAACGTGGTGAAGCTCAAACCTGTATCCGTTGTGCGAAGTGCGTGAGTGCCTGTCCGATGGGACTGGAACCGTACTTGCTCGGAGCTTTGTCCGAAAACGGAGATTTTGAAACAATGGAAAAAGAAAGAATCATGGATTGCATCGAGTGCGGCTCTTGCCAGTTCACTTGTCCTGCCAACCGTCCGCTGCTCGACTATTGTCGTCTGGGTAAAGGCAAAGTGGGAGCTATGATTCGTGCACGTCAAGCTAAAAAATAACGAATATGGAAAATAAATTAATCGTATCACTATCGCCCCACGTTCATGGCGGAGACAGCGTACAGAAAAATATGTATGGCGTGCTGATTGCACTGATTCCGGCTTTTCTGGTGTCTCTCTATTTCTTCGGACTGGGTGCCCTGATTGTCACGGCTACTTCCGTTGCGGCTTGTTTGTTCTTCGAATGGGCGATCGGAAAATATTTAATGAAGAAACCGACCACTACCATCTGCGACGGCTCTGCCATCATCACAGGTGTGTTGCTGGCATTTAATTTACCGTCTAACCTGCCTATCTGGATTATCATCCTCGGTGCACTGTTTGCTATCGGTGTAGGTAAGATGTCTTTCGGCGGATTGGGCTGCAATCCTTTCAACCCGGCATTGGCAGGTCGCGTATTCCTGCTGCTTTCTTTCCCGGTGCAGATGACCAGCTGGCCGGTAGTCGGACAGTTGACCGCTTATACGGATGCTACCACCGGTGCCACTCCGCTGGCCTTGATGAAGCAAGCCATTTACGGTGACACTGCCGCTTTAAGCCAGATTCCGGACGCATTGACCTTGCTGATCGGACAGAATGGCGGATGCTTGGGTGAAGTGAGTGCACTGGCTCTACTGATCGGACTCGTTTATATGCTCTGGAAGAAAATCATCACCTGGCATATTCCTGTGTCTATCCTGGCTACTGTGTTTGTCTTTGCAGGCATCATGCACCTGGCAGATCCGGAAAAATACGTTTCTCCGGTATTGCAGTTGCTTTCCGGTGGTCTGATGCTGGGTGCTGTCTTTATGGCAACCGACTATGTGACTTCTCCGATGAGTAAGAAAGGGATGCTGATCTATGGTGTATGTATCGGTCTGCTGACGGTAGTTATCCGTCTGTTCGGCGCCTATCCCGAAGGTATGTCGTTCGCCATCCTGATTATGAATGCGTTCACTCCGCTGATTAACACCTATTGTAAACCAAAACGCTTTGGGGAGGTAGCGAAGAAGAAATGAAAAAGTTAGAATCATCTTTAAAGAATATGTTGCTGGTACTTACGGGAGTGACTGCTATTTCCGTTGCGTTGCTGGCTTATGTAAATGAACTGACAAAAGGCCCTATCGCCGAAGCGAATGCGAAGACGCTGAACGAGGCCTTGAAAAAGGTTCTTCCCGAATTTACCAATAATCCGGTAGCGGAAAGCGATACAATCTTCAGCGAGAAAGACGGAAAGAAGAATGTTGACTTTATCGTTTATCCGGCTAAGAACGGTGAAGAGCTTGTAGGTACGGCTGTTGAAGCTAAATCAATGGGATTTGGCGGTGAACTGAAAGTGCTGGTAGGCTTTAATGCCGAAGGAAAAATCTATAACTACTCTCTGTTGGCTCACACGGAAACTCCGGGATTGGGCTCTAAAGCCGACAAATGGTTCGGAGCGTATGATCCTGCAAAAGGAGAAAAGGCAGTATCTCACGAAGAGAGTACGAAATCTATTTTGGGTATGAATCCGGGTGAAGCTCCGTTGACCGTCAGTAAAGATGGGGGAGCGGTGGATGCCATCACAGCTTCTACCATTACTTCACGCGCTTTCCTTAATGCCGTGAATGCTGCTTATCAGGCCTATAAGGCCGAAGGCGGGGAAGTGAACGGGGTAACCGGTGCTTCTCAAAAAGCGAAAGGCGCGGACGCAGATGCTGCTGACGCTGCTACGGGAGCTACGATCAAAGTTGAACTAACTGATTCAGTCAGTGCTAAATAAGAAAGGAGACAGATATGAATAACTTTAAAGTAATGATGAACGGGATTATCAAAGAGAATCCTACGTTTGTACTCCTGCTCGGTATGTGTCCTACATTGGGTACGACTTCATCGGCTATCAATGGTATGGGCATGGGACTGGCTACCATGTTCGTATTGATCTGCTCGAATGTGGTGATCTCTTTAATAAAGAACCTGATTCCGGACATGGTGCGTATCCCATCGTTTATTGTGGTGATCGCATCCTTCGTGACCTTGCTTCAAATGGTGATGCAGGCTTACGTGCCGGGACTGTATGCTACACTCGGTCTTTTCATTCCGTTGATTGTAGTGAACTGTATTGTACTGGGACGTGCCGAAGCCTTCGCTGCCAAGAATAACGCAGTTGCTTCTATGTTCGACGGTATCGGTATGGGGCTTGGATTTACCATCGCCCTGACTTTACTGGGTGCTGTCCGCGAGTTTTTGGGAACCGGTAAAATCTTCGATTTGACCATCATGCCGGAAGAATATGGAATGTTGGTGTTTGTATTGGCTCCGGGCGCTTTCATCGCTTTGGGATACCTCATTGCGTTGATTAACAGTTTCAAGAAAGCCTAATTCAATTAAATAAGAAAAGAATATGGAATATATATTGATATTTATTTCGGCAATCTTTGTAAACAACATCGTGTTGTCGCAGTTCCTGGGTATCTGTCCGTTCCTGGGCGTATCCAAGAAGGTGGAAACTGCGATGGGTATGAGCGCTGCGGTTGCTTTCGTGTTGACCATCGCTACCATCGTCACCTTCCTGATTCAGAAGTTTGTACTGGATGTTTTCGGACTGGGATACTTGCAGACGATTACATTCATCCTGGTGATTGCCGGATTGGTGCAGATGGTGGAAATCATCCTGAAAAAGGTGTCTCCGGCCCTGTATCAGGCTTTGGGTGTGTTCTTGCCGCTGATTACAACGAACTGTTGTATTCTTGGTGTCGCTATCCTGGTGATTCAGAAAGACTATGACCTGCTGACAGGTGTTGTATACGCATTCTCTACGGCTATCGGCTTCGGTCTGGCACTGGTGCTTTTTGCCGGATTGCGCGAACAGATGAGCCTCGTGAAAATTCCGAAAGGAATGCAAGGAACTCCGATTGCTTTGATTACCGCCGGTTTGCTTGCTATGGCATTCATGGGATTCTCCGGCGTGGTGTAAGGATTTACAGTTGATAATTAAATAGGGGATTGGAAGCTCTGCTGTGTGGCGACATACAGGTTAGAGTTTCCAATTCTTTTTTATACCTAAATGCTACCAAATCGTACCTTAATTACTTTTCAGCAAATAAATTTGTGGCAGATTATTGCAATTCCATTTTATTTCCATACATTTGTAACTCAAACAATAATAAGCCGAGAAACTAACCATTTTTTATAAAGTATATGAAAGAAAGAATTTTAGTAACAGGCGGGACAGGATACATTGGGTCTCATACTGTTGTAGAACTACAAAACAGTGGATATGAAGTAATCATCATCGATAATTTATCAAATTCAAGTGCCGACGTTGTTGACAATATAGAGAAAGTTTCCGGTATTCGCCCAGTTTTTGAAAAGCTGGACTGTTTGGACTTTGCCGGTCTGGATGCAGTATTTGCAAAATATAAAGGAATTAAGGCAATCATTCACTTTGCAGCTAGCAAAGCAGTAGGAGAGTCGGTACAAAAACCGTTGCTTTACTACCGTAATAACCTGGTTTCTTTGATTAACCTTCTCGAACTGATGCCAAAACATGGAGTAGAAGGTATTGTGTTCTCTTCTTCTTGTACAGTATACGGTCAGCCGGACGAGCTGCCGGTAACGGAAAAGGCTCCGATCAAGAAAGCGGAATCACCTTATGGAAATACCAAACAGATCAATGAAGAGATTATTCGTGATACGGTAGCTTCAGGTGCTCCGATCAATGCGATCATGTTGCGCTATTTCAACCCGATTGGCGCGCATCCTACTGCATTGCTGGGTGAACTGCCTAACGGGGTTCCTCAAAACCTGATTCCATATCTGACCCAGACAGCCATCGGTATCCGTGAGAAACTTAGCGTGTTTGGTGACGATTATGATACACCGGACGGTTCTTGTATCCGTGACTTTATCAATGTCGTTGACTTGGCTAAAGCACACGTGATTGCTATCCGTCGTATCTTGGAAAAGAAACAAAAAGAAAAAGTAGAAGTATTTAATATTGGTACAGGACGTGGTGTTTCTGTATTGGAATTAATAAATGGCTTTGAAAAAGCCACTGGCGTAAAATTGAATTATCAGATTGTCGGACGTCGTGCGGGTGACATTGAGAAAGTTTGGGCTAACCCGGATTTTGCTAATAAAGAGCTGGGTTGGAAAGCCGTAGAAACTTTAGAAGATACTTTACGCTCTGCATGGAACTGGCAGCTGAAACTCCGTGAAAGAGGGATTCAATAAAAGAGAAACTTGTTTTAAATAACATAAAAGTTTAAACAAATCGTGCATGCGATTTGTTTAATTGATGCTAATCGACCTGAAGCTGTTTATGAGTATGTGAATATACGTAGATAGTACTTATGCCTCCCCGGCATAGACAGGAAAGATTGCATAGTAGTTTTGTCGTGTTTTATTTTGTGTTTGTGTTGTGACGGTACTACGACGTGAGTCGTGGTACCGTTTTTTGGTACGCCCAGCATGGATGTTCTGTTTTATAAAATATTTAGCACTAATTCTTTTGTTATCCAAAATTATTTTGTAATTTTGTATCAAATGAATAAGATATGAGAGTAGTATCACATAAGAAATTGAAAGATTTCTACGAGACGAAAGGGTGTGAAGATTCACGTGTTGCTTTAGAACGTTGGTATGATATAGCGGAAAAAGCAGAATGGCGGAATTTGTCTGATATAAAAGCGGATTTTCTATCGACTGATTATGTGGGCAATCAACACTATGTTTTTAATATCAGAGGGAACAACTATCGGCTGGTAGTGGTTGTTAAATTTACGGTGGGATACATTTTTGTCCGTTGGGTGGGAACTCATAAAGAGTATGATAAAATAGATTGTTCAACTATATAATATAATAGATATGACTAAAATAACGAAAGAACAATACGAATTTGCATTGGCAAGAGTCGAAGAACTTCTGCCTTTGGTGGACGACAGCACTCCTGCAAATGACAAGAGCATGGTGGAGCTTTCTGTTATGTCTGATATAGTGATTGCGTATGAGAAGGAACATTTTCCTATAGAAAAACCAACCGTAGCAGAATTGATAGAATTGTCCCTTGAAGAAAAGGGGATGACACAAAAACAGCTTGCCAGTGAAATAGGGGTTAGCCCTTCACGCGTGAATGATTATATTTCGGGTCGCTCGGAACCTACTTTAAAAATAGCTCGCTTGCTTTGCCGGGTACTCAATATACACCCCGCTGCCATGTTGGGATTTTGAAAAAATAGTCAAAACATAATTGTTAGTGAGATTTATTTGTTTAATGTACCTTTGAAGCAGAATACATCAGTTCCCCAATCAATTTCCGGTAAGACGAATCCGGGAGCAAACAGCCCGAATACGGATGAGCCGGAGCCGCTCATGGATGCGTAGATTGCTCCTTGATGATAGAGTTCTTCTTTGATTTCTCCAATGACGGGATGTTGCGGGAATACACTTGCTTCAAAATCATTGATTAGGATATCCTTCCATTCTGCAACTGGACGCAGGATTGCCTCTTTGACCGGATATTCCGGACGGTGCGGGTGGATATTTGAAAAAGCTTCCCGGGTAGAAACGAAAACGTTCGGCTTGACGATCATGATTTGGTAACCGCTTAATGAAAGCTCGATTGGTGAGAACAGGTTTCCGATCCCTTCGGCATAGGTCGGCTTGTTTTTAATAAAGAAAGCACAGTCCGCTCCCAAAGTGGCGGCATATACCTCCAGCTGTTCTTCAGATAATTCCAGCTGAAAATGATCATTGAGCAACTTCAGCATAAAAGCGGCATCGGATGAACCGCCCCCCAGTCCGGCTCCCGAGGGAATATGCTTATATAAATGAATTTCGACAGGGGGAAGATGAAACTCCTTATCCAGCAATGAATAGGCCTTTGCCACCAGGTTGTCTTCCGGATTGCCGGCTATCTCCATGCCATACTGGTGGAGGATAATCTTCTTTTCTGTTTCAGAAGAAGTACGGATTTCGAGAGCGTCTTCGAGGGCTACCGGATAGAAAACGGTTTCCAGATTGTGATATCCGTCCGGGCGTTTTTCCGTGATGGAAAGTCCCAGGTTTATTTTGATATTAGGAAAAGCGAGCATAAGGTTATTTACTATTTTACAATTTACGATTTACTATTTGCAGTGCCGCACATGACAATTAATCATGTGTTGAATGTAATTCGGGAGCAAAGTTAGTAAAATCTTCATTTTTCCTTATCCATTCTTCATGATTATATTCTATCTTTGTCGTCCCGACTGGAAAAACTCTGTTATAAAGGAGTTTGTCCGGTCGCAAAATAGTAAATAGTAAATTGTAAAATAGTAAATACCTCGATGGCCGAACAGAAAAGAAATACCCGCAATTCAAAGTCTACTAAAATACAACCGGTAAATGATTATGGACGTATTCAGCCGCAGGCGCCTGAACTGGAAGAAGCAGTTTTGGGAGCTTTGATGATTGAAAAAGACGCTTACTCATTGGTGAGTGAGATTCTTCGTCCCGAATCTTTTTACGAACGCCGGCATCAGTTGATTTATTCTGCTATCACCGATCTTGCGGTGAATCAGAAGCCGGTGGATATTCTGACTGTAAAGGAACAACTTAGCAAACGTGGAGAATTGGAAGAGGTGGGAGGCCCGTTCTATATTACTCAATTGAGTAGTAAGGTGGCTTCATCAGCGCATATTGAGTATCACGCCCGTATTATTGCACAGAAATCTCTGGCGCGTGAGCTGATTACATTTACAAGCAATATCCAGAGTAAGGCGTTCGATGAAACGCTGGATGTGGACGACTTGATGCAGGAAGCGGAAGGTAAACTTTTTGAGATTTCGCAGCAGAACATGAAAAAGGATTATACGCAGATCAATCCGGTGATTGACGAAGCCTATAAGCTGATTCAGAAGGCTGCGGCGCGAACCGACGGTTTGAGTGGTCTTGAGAGTGGTTTTACAAAGCTCGACAAGATGACTTCCGGTTGGCAGAATTCCGACCTTATCATTATCGCTGCACGTCCTGCGATGGGTAAGACCGCCTTTGTTCTTTCTATGGCTAAGAATATTGCTGTCGATTATCGGAACCCGGTGGCGTTGTTCTCTCTTGAAATGAGTAACGTTCAGTTGGTGAACCGTTTGATTTCCAATGTCTGCGAAATTGAAAGTGGAAAGATCAAGAGCGGACAGTTGGCTGGTTATGAGTGGCAACAGTTGGACTATAAACTGAAGAATCTGATGGATGCACCGCTTTACGTGGATGATACTCCGTCTCTGTCTGTATTTGAACTTCGAACGAAAGCGCGTCGTCTGGTACGTGAACATGGAGTGAGAATCATTATTATTGACTACCTTCAGTTGATGAATGCGAGCGGTATGGCATTTGGTAGCCGTCAGGAAGAGGTTAGTACCATTTCCCGTTCGTTGAAAGGACTGGCGAAAGAGTTGAATATTCCGATCATCGCACTGTCGCAGTTGAATCGTGGTGTGGAAAGTCGTGAAGGTATTGATGGTAAACGTCCGCAGTTGAGTGACCTTCGTGAATCGGGAGCCATCGAGCAGGATGCCGATATGGTGTGCTTTATCCATCGTCCGGAATACTATAAGATTTATCAGGATGATCGTGGTAATGACCTGCGTGGTATGGCGGAGATTGTCATCGCCAAGCATCGTAATGGTGCGGTAGGCGAGGTGTTGCTCCGGTTTAAGGGAGAATTTACCCGTTTCTCCAATCCGGAGGACGATATGGTTATCCCGATGCCGGGTGAGCCTGCCGGGGCTATGTTAGGATCGAAAATGAATACAGGTAATGCAGGTTCCGTACCTCCTTCTCCCGCGCCTGATTTTGCACCGCAGACAGCGAATCCGTTCGGAGCACCGGGGGATGGACCTTTGCCGTTCTAGTTGCGTCCCTGTGGTGAAATAACGCGCAATTTTTTATCTAACCTTCTCGGTCAACCGAAAAATCTTATTAACTTTGCAAATCTTTTTGAGAAACAATAAAAAATTAAATATATGAATATCTCTTATAACTGGCTGAAAGAGTATGTCAATTTCGACCTGACGCCCGATGAAACGGCTGCTGCGTTGACGTCTATTGGCTTGGAAACAGGTGGTGTAGAAGAAGTGCAAACCATTAAAGGTGGTTTGGAAGGACTGGTGATCGGTGAAGTGCTGACCTGCACGGAACATCCTAATTCTGACCATTTGCATATTACTACTGTCAATCTGGGAGACGGTGAACCGGTACAGATTGTTTGTGGTGCCCCGAATGTGGCTGCCGGACAGAAAGTGGTGGTAGCTACTTTAGGTACAAAACTTTATGACGGTGACGAATGTTTTACCATCAAGAAATCAAAAATCCGTGGGGTGGAATCTACTGGTATGATTTGTGCCGAAGACGAAATCGGTATCGGTACGGATCATGCAGGTATTATCGTATTGCCGGAAAATGCTGTTCCGGGTACGCTTGCCAAGGATTATTATAATATCAAGAGCGACTATGTGCTTGAAGTGGACATCACGCCTAACCGTGCGGATGCTTGCTCTCACTATGGGGTGGCTCGTGACTTGTACGCTTATCTGATTCAGAACGGCAAACAGGCTACTTTGCAACGTCCGTCGGTAGACGGCTTTAAAGTGGAAAACCATGACTTGAATATTGAAGTGAAGGTGGAAAACAGCGAAGCTTGTCCGCATTATGCCGGTGTTACGGTGAAAGGTGTCACTGTGAAGGAAAGCCCGGAATGGCTGCAAAACAAATTGCGTCTGATCGGGGTGCGTCCTATTAATAATGTAGTGGATATTACTAATTATATCGTTCATGCTTTCGGTCAGCCGTTGCATTGCTTCGATACCGGAAAGATAAAAGGCAATGAAGTAATTGTAAAGACAATGCCGGAAGGAACCCCGTTCGTTACGCTGGATGAGGTGGAACGTAAATTGAACGAACGCGACCTGATGATTTGTAACAAGGAAGAGGCCATGTGTATTGCCGGTGTATTCGGCGGACTGGACTCCGGTTCTACGGAAGCTACGACAGATGTATTCATTGAAAGTGCTTATTTCCATCCTACATGGGTGCGTAAGACAGCCCGCCGTCATGGCTTGAATACGGATGCTTCTTTCCGTTTCGAACGCGGTATCGATCCGAACAGTGTGATATATTGCTTGAAACTGGCTGCTTTGATGGTTAAAGAACTGGCTGGCGGTACGATTTCTTCTGAAATAAAAGACGTGTTCACTACTCCTGCACCCGATTTTATAGTTGATCTGGCTTATGAGAAAGTACATTCTTTGGTAGGAAAAGTAATTCCGGTAGAGACGATCAAGAGCATTGTGACCAGCCTGGAAATGAAGATCACTAATGAAACGGCGGAAGGGCTGACATTAGCTGTTCCTCCTTATCGTGTAGACGTGCAGCGTGATTGTGACGTGATTGAAGATATTCTTCGTATCTACGGATATAACAATGTTGAAATCCCGACTACACTGAACTCCAGCCTGACTACCAAAGGTGAACATGATAAATCGAATAAATTGCAGAACCTGATTGCAGAGCAATTGGTGGGCTGCGGATTTAATGAGATCCTGAACAACTCATTGACGCGTGCTGCTTATTATGATGGTATGGAGACTTATCCGTCCAACCACCTGGTGATGTTATTGAATCCGTTGAGTGCGGATTTGAACGCTATGCGTCAGACTTTGCTGTTCGGTGGACTGGAAAGTATTGCTCATAATGCAAATCGTAAGAATGCTGATTTGAAGTTCTTCGAATTCGGTAATTGCTATCATTTCGATGCTGACAAGAAGAATGAAGAGAAGGTATTGGCTCCTTACTCGGAAGATTATCACTTGGGCTTGTGGGTAACCGGTAAGAAGGTTTCCAATTCATGGGCACATGCAGATGAGAACAGTTCGGTATATGAATTGAAGGCTTATGTAGAAAATATATTGAAGCGTCTGGGACTGGATTTGCACAATCTGGTTGTCGGTAATCTGACGGACGATATTTTTGCTGCCGCACTTTCTATCAATACGAAGGGGGGTAAGCGTCTTGCTTCCTTCGGTATTGTGACTAAGAAGCTGTTGAAAGCATTTGATATCGACAATGAAGTGTATTTTGCCGACTTGAACTGGAAGGAACTGATGAAAGCTATCCGTTCTGTGAAGATCAGCTACAAGGAAATCTCCAAGTTCCCTGCTGTGAAACGTGACCTGGCATTGTTGCTTGACAAGAATGTGCAGTTTGCCGAAATCGAAAAGATTGCTTACGAAACAGAGAAGAAGCTGTTGAAAGAAGTGGAACTCTTCGATGTGTACGAAGGTAAAAATCTGGAAGCAGGCAAGAAGTCGTATGCGGTGAGCTTCCTGCTTCAGGATGAGAGCCAGACTTTGAATGATAAGATGATTGATAAGATCATGTCGAAACTGGTGAAGAATTTGGAAGATAAGCTGGGTGCCAAACTTAGATAAACTTAAAATTTCAATCTAAAAATATAAACCAATGGGAAGAGCATTTGAATATAGAAAGGCCGCTAAACTGAAAAGATGGGGCCACATGGCTAAAACATTTACAAGACTGGGTAAACAAATCGCGATAGCTGTAAAGGCAGGCGGTCCGGAACCTGAAAATAACCCGACTTTGCGTTCGGTGATCGCTACTTGTAAGCGTGAAAATATGCCGAAGGATAATATTGAACGTGCTATCAAAAACGCAATGGGTAAAGACCAGAGCGACTACAAGAGCATGACTTACGAAGGATACGGTCCTCACGGTATTGCTGTATTTGTGGATACGCTGACAGATAACACAACCCGTACGGTGGCTGACGTTCGTTCGGTATTTAATAAGTTTGGCGGTAATCTCGGTACAATGGGATCTCTCGCGTTCCTGTTCGACCACAAATGTGTATTCACTTTCAAGAAGAAAGACGGATTGGATATGGAAGAACTGATTCTGGATCTGATCGATTATGATGTGGAAGATGAATACGAAGAGGATGATGAAGAAGGAACAATCACTATCTATGGTAATCCCAAGAGCTATGCCGCTATTCAGAAACACCTGGAGGAGTGTGGCTTTGAAGATGTCGGTGGAGACTTCACTTATATCCCGAACGACATGAAAGAGGTGACTCCGGAACAGCGCGAAACATTGGATAAGATGATCGAACGTTTGGAAGAATTTGACGACGTGCAGACTGTTTATACCAATATGCAGCCGGAAGAGGGAGAATAAGACAAGGTTATGGAATATGTGTATAGAACCCAGGGAACTTGCAGCACCAACATCGAACTGAATGTGGAAGATGGAGTGGTGAAAGAAGTTGCTTTCTGGGGAGGATGTAATGGTAACCTTCAAGGTATTTCCCGCCTTGTGAGAGGAATGAAGGTAGCGGATGTTATCGCAAAACTTGAAGGAGTGCATTGTGGTGGCAGACCGACTTCATGTCCTGACCAATTGTGTCGTGCATTACATGAGATGGGATATTAATCGACTTCTTTTATTTTTGTAAAATTTGATATTTTTCAAGACCTTCGGCAATTTATTTTGTCGAGGGTCTTTTTTTTGTGGGAATCCATAGGGGGGGTATCCGGGTGTTGTTTACTTACTTGTCGGTATTTTGAACTAAAATTGACCTTCACTCGTTATTTATAAGTATATTTGTAAGGTTAAAACTATTATGCAAAAATGAAGAATATTTTTCAAGACTTAAAACGCAAAGATCATAAACGCTATCTGGGTGGATTGGATGTTTTTAAATATATTGGTCCGGGGCTTCTGGTTACGGTAGGATTTATTGATCCGGGAAACTGGGCTTCTAACTTCGCCGCCGGTTCCGAATTTGGCTATTCCTTACTTTGGGTGGTTACATTGTCTACTATTATGCTGATTGTACTTCAGCACAACGTTGCCCACCTGGGGATTGTTACCGGACTTTGCCTTTCGGAGGCGGCCACTAAATACACTCCCAAATGGGTGTCGCGACCTATTCTTGGTACGGCGGTATTGGCGTCGATTTCTACTTCTTTAGCGGAAATTCTGGGAGGTGCCATTGCGTTGGAAATGCTCTTTGATATTCCTATTATATGGGGAGCTGTGTTGACTACGCTTTTTGTCTCTATCATGCTTTTCACTAATTCGTATAAAAAGATAGAGCGTTCCATCATTGCATTTGTCTCCGTTATCGGGCTTTCGTTTATCTACGAACTGTTTCTGGTGGAAATAGACTGGCCGGCTGCGACAGCAGGGTGGGTGACTCCTTCTTTTCCGAAAGGAAGTATGCTGATTATAATGAGTGTGTTGGGAGCGGTAGTGATGCCTCATAATCTGTTTCTTCATTCGGAGGTGATTCAGAGTCACGAATATAATAAGAAAGATGATGCTTCTATTAAGAAGGTCTTGAAATATGAGTTGTTTGATACTCTTTTCTCTATGATTGTCGGCTGGGCGATTAACAGTGCCATGATTCTTCTGGCTGCCGCTACTTTCTTTAAAAGCGGTATTCAGGTAGAGGAACTGCAACAGGCTAAGTCATTGCTCGAACCTTTGTTGGGAAGTAATGCTGCCATCGTATTTGCACTGGCATTGCTGATGGCGGGTATTTCATCCACCATTACGAGCGGAATGGCGGCAGGTTCCATCTTTGCGGGTATTTTCGGTGAATCGTATCATATCAAAGACAGCCATTCGCAGGTAGGAGTCCTTTTATCTCTGGGAATTGCCTTATTGCTGATTTTCTTTATTGGAGATCCTTTCAAAGGATTGATTATTTCGCAGATGATACTTAGTATTCAATTACCTTTCACGGTATTTTTGCAGGTGGGACTGACGTCTTCCCGAAAGGTGATGGGAGATTATGTCAATAGTCGTTGGAGCACGTTTGTGTTGTATTCGATTGCCATTATTGTTTCGGTACTGAATATCATGCTTTTGTTTTCATAAAATGAATATAAATCAATACATATAGATCGATGAAGATTATTACTTATAATGTGAACGGACTACGTGCCGCCGTATCTAAAGGTTTGCCGGAATGGCTGGCGCAGGAGAATCCTGATATTCTTTGTCTGCAAGAAACGAAACTGCAACCGGACCAGTATCCGGGAGAGGTGTTTGAAGCGTTGGGTTACAAGTCTTATTTGTATTCGGCGCAGAAGAAAGGATACAGTGGAGTGGCCATACTTACCAAGCAGGAACCGGACCATGTGGAATATGGGATGGGAATGGAGGCTTATGATAATGAAGGACGTTTTATCCGGGCGGATTTCGGAGACTTATCGGTAGTCAGTGTTTATCACCCTTCGGGAACGAGCGGGGACGAACGCCAGGCTTTTAAAATGGTGTGGCTGGAAGATTTTCAAAAGTATGTGATGGAGTTGCAGAAGTCCCGTCCCAATTTGATTCTTTGTGGTGATTATAATATCTGCCATGAGCCGATCGACATTCATGATCCTGTCCGGAATGCAACAAACAGTGGTTTCCTTCCTGAAGAACGGGAGTGGATGACACGTTTCCTGTCTGCGGGGTATGTGGATTCTTTCCGTACGCTTTGTCCCGAAAAACAGGAATATACCTGGTGGAGCTATCGTTTTAATTCGCGTGCCAAAAATAAGGGTTGGAGAATTGACTATTGCATGGTTAGTGAGCCGGTACGCCCGCTGTTGAAACGTGCGTATATCCTGAATGAGGCCGTACATTCCGATCATTGTCCGATGGCGTTGGAAATATTATAGGATAGTAATACTCAATTTACGGGTGTCTCCTCCGTTGCGAAATTCGCAGAGGTAGACACCTTGCCATGTTCCCAGGTTCAGGCGGTGATTCTTGATGGGGATAGTGACCGAGCTTCCTATCAGGGAGGCTTTTATATGGGCGCTCATATCGTCGGGGCCTTCGAGGGTATGGATGAAATAGGGGGCACCGTCGGGAACCAGTTTATTAAAGAATGTCTGGAAGTCATGCCGTACGTCCGGGTCTGCATTTTCGTTGATAGTTAGTCCGGCAGAGGTGTGTTTGATAAAGATTACCAGCAGGCCACTTTCGGGAAGTGCTGGTAGTTGTGAAATGATATCACGCGTGATTAAATGAAATCCACGCGGGTAATGAGGGAGTTGAATATCGAATGTTGTAGCCATTGTTTTATCTCTTAGAATTTGGAGGGTGGATTCAGGTCCACATAGGGGTCGTTGATAGCTGATGCCATCATTGCATTGACGGCAATTCCTGCATCCTCTTTATAATTTCTTCTCTTGTTCCATTCACGTACATCTTTGAGAGTGACATCACGTTTCTTTCTGTTTTGGGGAAAACCACTTTTTCTTTTCCTGTCAGCATATTCATCCTTTCTGGCTGCGCTTATCATAGCTTGGATGGCAATGGCTGTCGATTCTTTATATGAAATAGTTTTGTTCATATTTTCTTTTTTTTGATTTTAATCTTTACGCCCTATCTGATGCAAAGATACTTTTTTATATTTTTGTGCGAAATAAAAATGCAAAATAGTTTATGGAAGATAGAATACAGAAAGCAGTGGAGCTTTTTAAGAGCGGATACAACTGTTCACAGTCGGTAGTAGCGGCCTTTGCGGATATGTATGGATTTACACAGGAACAGGCGTTGCGTATGGGTGCTTCCTTTGGCGGGGGGATAGGACGAATGCGTGAAACGTGTGGAGCTGCCTGCGGTATGTTTTTGGTGGCGGGCTTGGAAACCGGCGCTACGGAAGCGACAGACCGGGAAGGAAAAGCTGCCAATTATGCGGTGGTGCAAGAACTGGCGGCTGAATTTAAGAAGCGTAACGGCTCGCTGATTTGTGGCGAATTGTTGGGATTAAAGAAAAAAGATCCCGTTTCAACGATTCCGGAAGAGCGTACTGCTCAATATTATAGCAAGCGTCCTTGCGCTAAAATGGTGGAAGAAGCGGCAAGAATTTGGTCTGAATATCTCGAAAAGCATCCTAAATGAAAGAAAAAATGCTTTTTTATTACAAAAACGATAAAAAAGTGCTCAATAAAGTGTTATATAACATAAAAATAACTATCTTTGTCCCCGAAATAAAATCTGAAAGTCTTTTTGACCGGATGATTTTAAGCATGTCTAACTAAAATTGCAAAGCAAATGTTGAAAGAAAAAGCTGGTGTAATTGCAGGTACTATCTGGAATGCACTGAACGAAACAGAAGGAATGACTGCCAAGCAGCTTAAAAAAGCAACTAAATTGGTTGACAAAGATCTGTTCCTCGGCCTTGGCTGGTTATTGAGAGAAGACAAAGTCTCTGTGGAAGAAGTTGAAGGTGAACTCTTCATCAAATTGATCTAAGCGAGTAACTCACTTAAGCAATAAAAAAATGCGTTGGTACATAATCATAATGTTATCAACGCATTTTTTTTTATTCCGCCATTTACGTATCTTTGCACACCAAAAAGCTAAAATAATAAGAATTCAGAATGAAGAATATTCGCAACTTTTGCATTATTGCTCATATTGACCACGGTAAGTCAACGTTGGCCGACCGTCTGTTGGAGTTTACTAACACCATTCAGGTGACTTCAGGGCAGATGCTTGATAATATGGATCTGGAAAAAGAAAGAGGGATCACTATCAAGAGCCATGCGATCCAGATGGAATATACTTATCAGGGGGAGAAGTATGTCCTTAACCTGATTGATACTCCGGGACACGTGGACTTTTCGTATGAGGTGTCACGTTCTATCGCTGCATGTGAAGGGGCATTGCTGATTGTCGATGCTTCGCAGGGAGTGCAGGCGCAGACGATCTCGAATCTGTATATGGCCATTGAACACGACCTTGAGATTATTCCGGTTATCAATAAATGCGATATGGCGAGCGCCAATCCCGAAGAAGTGGAGGACGAAATCGTTGAACTGTTGGGTTGCAAGCGCGAGGAGGTAATTCGTGCATCCGGTAAAACGGGTATGGGAGTGGAAGAGATACTGGCTGCTGTGATTGAACGTATTCCTCATCCCGAAGGGAATGAAGAGGCGCCGTTGCAGGCTTTGATTTTCGACTCTGTATTCAACTCTTTCCGTGGAATTATAGCTTATTTCAAGATTGAAAACGGCACGATTCGCAAGGGCGACAAGGTGAAGTTTTTCAATACGGGAAAAGAGTATGATGCCGATGAAATAGGGGTGTTGAAAATGGATATGGTGCCTCGTAACGAACTTCGTACGGGGGATGTAGGATATATAATTTCCGGTATCAAAACTTCCAAAGAGGTGAAGGTGGGAGATACCATTACACATATTGCCCGTCCGTGTGACAAGGCTATTGCCGGGTTTGAGGAGGTGAAGCCGATGGTGTTTGCCGGAGTGTACCCGATTGAGGCGGAAGATTTTGAAGATCTTCGCGCGTCTTTGGAAAAGTTGCAGCTGAATGATGCGTCGTTGACTTTCCAGCCGGAGTCTTCATTGGCTTTGGGTTTTGGTTTCCGTTGCGGTTTCCTCGGATTGCTCCACATGGAGATTGTGCAGGAGCGTCTGGACCGTGAGTTTGACATGAATGTGATTACTACGGTACCGAACGTGTCCTACCATATATATGATAAGCAGGGCAATATGAAGGAGGTGCACAACCCCGGTGGTATGCCCGACCCGACGATGATTGACCATATCGAGGAACCGTATATCAAAGCATCTATTATTACAACGACTGATTATATCGGTCCTATTATGACGCTTTGTCTGGGTAAGCGTGGTGAATTGATTAAACAGGAATATATCTCCGGTAACCGGGTGGAAATCTATTACAATATGCCTTTGGGAGAAATTGTGATTGACTTTTATGATAAGTTGAAGAGTATTTCTAAAGGGTATGCGTCGTTTGATTATCATCCGAATGGTTTCCGTACTTCGAAGCTGGTGAAGCTGGATATTTTGTTGAACGGTGAGCCTGTGGATGCACTTTCTACTTTGACACATATTGACAATGCTTACGATATGGGACGCCGGATGTGTGAGAAGCTGAAAGAGCTTATTCCGCGCCAGCAGTTTGATATTGCCATTCAGGCAGCTATCGGGGCTAAGATTATTTCCCGTGAAACGATTAAGGCTGTTCGTAAGGATGTGACAGCGAAGTGTTATGGTGGTGACGTGAGCCGTAAACGTAAACTGCTTGAAAAGCAGAAAAAAGGTAAAAAACGAATGAAACAAATCGGTAACGTGGAAGTGCCGCAAAAAGCCTTCCTCGCCGTACTGAAGCTGGATTAAAAATACTGCCGCAAGCAATTTTTCAGAGATCTGTTCTGAACAAATTGACTTGCGGTTAGTTTTTAATACACCAGGTGATTGCCTTCTGTCTGCAGAGCTTTCCTTGGCAATTACTTTTTAGCAACAAACAACTATAAATATGAGAAAAGTTCTGTCTTTTTCGGGCTTCCTGATGTTGGGGCTCGTGGTTTCGCAATTCCTGCCGATGATGGCAGGAGATGGGTATGGAGCTGTTAAATCCATATCGAATGTACTACTCTATGTATGTCTTAGTTTTATAATGATTAATGTAGGCCGTGAGTTCGTCCTTGATAAAACGCGGTGGAAAAGTTACGCTCAAGATTATTTTATAGCCATGGCTACGGCTGCTTTACCGTGGTTTATGATTGCCATTTATTATGTGTTTATTTTGCTTCCGCCCGAGTTTTGGAATAGTTGGGAAGCGTGGAAGGAGAATTTATTGTTAAGCCGTTTTGCTGCACCTACATCAGCCGGTATTCTGTTTACGATGTTGGCGGCTATCGGACTGAAGTCCAGTTGGATTTATAAGAAGATACAGGTATTGGCAATTTTCGATGACTTGGATACGATTCTTTTAATGATTCCTCTTCAGATTATGATGATCGGGCTGCGCTGGCAGTTGATTATTGTGGTGGTGATTGTGTTCTTGTTATTGTCGATCGGCTGGCAAAGATTGAATAAGTATGATTGGCGTCAGGATTGGAAGGCTATCCTCTTTTATTCAGTGATTATATTTCTGGCTACTCAAATACTGTATCTGGGGAGTAAAGAATTGTATGGGGACGAGGGAAGTATTCATATTGAAGTCCTGTTGCCGGCATTTGTTCTGGGTATGATTATGAAACATAAGGAACATGACACACCTGTGGAACGAAAGGTGGCTACCGGGATTTCATTTTTCTTCATGTTCCTGGTGGGAATGAGTATGCCGCATTTTATCGGAGTGAACTTTGCGGAGACTCATGCAGGTTCTTATTCCGTAACGGGATCACAGGAGATGATGTCGTGGGGAATGATTATGTTTCATGTGGTGATTGTCTCTTTATTGTCGAATATAGGAAAGCTTTGTCCGATGTTCTTCTATCGTGATCGGAAATTAAGTGAGCGACTGGCTCTTTCCATCGGTATGTTTACCCGTGGTGAGGTAGGGGCCGGAATCATTTTCATTGCATTGGGATATAACTTGGGTGGCCCGGCATTGGTTATTTCAGTGCTTACTCTGGTATTGAATCTGATTCTGACGGGTATCTTCGTTCTTTGGGTGAAGAATTTGGCTTTGCGGAGTTATGCGGATTGATGTGATATGGAAATGTTGTAGAGCATTTTCTGTTTAGTGTGGAGGTGTGTCGAAACACTTTCTCTAATTTTTTTAGGCACGGATTATACGAATTGCACGGATAAGTTTATTTTCTTTCCGTGTTTATCGTGTAATCCGTGCCTAAATAATATCAGTTAGTAATCTGTCAAATCGTCTTCTATGTCAATAGGTAGAATCTTTTGGCTTTCTTCGTGTGGCAACTGTTCCACTTGCCGCAGTTTGCGTTCGATGGCACGTGTTCGTTTTCCCATGACTTCTTCGAGTTGGTCACCGGCGCTTTGCAAGTTCTTTTGTACTTTTTCAAGTAACCCTCCGAATTTACTGAATTCTGTTTTGACAGCTCCCAATACGGTCCAGACTTCTCCGGTACGTTTTTGGATAGCAAGCGTGCGGAATCCCATCTGAAGACTGTTGAGGATGGCGCCTAATGTTGTCGGACCTGTAACTACAATCTTATACTCCTTTTGGAGTGTTTCGATGAGACTGGTGCGTCGGATTACTTCGGCATATATGCTTTCAAACGGGAGGAACATGATGGCAAAATCTGTGGTAAAAGGCGGGTCCACATACTTATCATGAATGTCTTTTGCCATCTTTTTGATTGTATTTTCCAATTGTTTGCCGGACGATTCCATCAATGCTGCGTCTCCCGCTTCGAATGCATCGTAATATTGTTCGTATACATCTTTCGGAAATTTGGCGTCGATGGGGAGGTAGACGGTGCTGTTGGCGTCATCTTTTCCCGGAAGTTTGATGGCAAATTCTACAAATTCGGTTCCGCTCTTTTGGGTTTTGACATTGGCGTCGTACTGTTCGGGGCTCATCATTTGTTCTAAGAGTGCACCCAGTTGGACTTCGCCGAACGTTCCTCTCATCTTTACGTTGCTCAATACCTTTTTTAGTCCGCCGACATCTTGAGCAAGAGATTTCATTTCTCCCAGTCCTTTTTGCACGTTCTCAAGTTGCGAACGGACGATTTCGAATGATTGGCCGATACGTTCATTCAGGGTTTTCTGGAGCTTTTCTTCCACCATCAGGCGCATATCATCCAGTCGTTTCTCGGTGGATTTCAGTAATGCTTCCTGCTGGCGGGCCATCATGTCAAATTTCTGTCGTTGCAGTTCTCCGGTAGTCATCATATTCTTGTGCAGAACATCTTGGAGCTGTTGCATATTCTGGTTCAGCGTTTGCGTCATTTCCATGCGAAGTTCCCGGATGCTGCGGTTCAGTTCTTCCCGGTTTTCCTGCATTTGCTGGCGCAAGGCTATTTGTAATTGTTCTGCTTGAGTTTGATTGTTGCCTTTGGTTAGTGATAATACAAGTAGGACTATCATTAACACGGCAATAACAATAAGTAGAATCAGTTCCATTAATATGTCAGAATTTCGTTTCCGGTTTCAGTAATCAGAATCATATTTTCCCATTGGGCGGAAGGCAGTCCATCGTCGGTGCAGACGGTCCATCCGTCGGCATCGTCTACAAACACTTCGTAGGTTCCCATATTAATCATGGGTTCGATGGTGAAGGTCATGCCCGGCACGATCATCATGCCTGTGCCCCGGCGTCCGAAATGTTCTACGTCCGGTTCCTCATGGAATTGCATCCCTACGCCATGTCCGCAGAGATCACGGACTACGCTGAATCCGTTCTTTTCTGCATGTTCCTGGATGGCGGCGCCTACATCACCCAGCTGTTTCCAGGGTTGTGCGGCAGCAATTCCTATTTCCATACATTCTTTGGTTACCTGTACTAACTTTTGCATATCAGGGTTGACGTCTCCAATCATAAACATACGGGATGCATCGGAAAAATATCCTTTGTAAATGGTGGAAACATCTACATTGATAATATCTCCGCTTTTCAGAATCTCATTTTTATTGGGTATTCCGTGGCACACTACATCGTTGATGCTGGTGCAAACACTTTTGGGAAAGCCTTCGTAGTTGAGTGGGGCAGGGATGGCACCGTGACTGGTAGTGAAATCATACACTAGCACATCAATTTCTTCGGTGGACATGCCTTCCCGGATATTCTCTGAAATATAGTCCAGCAGTGCAGTATTGATTTTGGCACTTTCCCGGATACCTTCCAGTTGCTCGGGAGTACGGAGTACTTTGCGCGGTGGAAGTTTATAACCTTGCTTTCTGTATTTCTGTATTTTTGCTTCTACTTCTGCCGGATAATTGGAGGGGGTAAACCGGAATCCCTTGATAAAGTTCTTCATTATGATAGCATATTTAATCGTATGACAAAGGTACGAGAATAAATGGAAAATATGCTTTCTTGTTTTCTAAAACTTTTCGATTCCTGATTGTCGGCACGGGTTACCATTCGTATGAAACACTAATTTGAGGTATCCATTCCCATCTTTTGCGGAGGACATTGTATTGGTATTGTACCCCTGTTTTTATTTTCCAGTTTTTATTTATTTTGAGAACAACATTACTACCCAATTGGGTGGGTTCCACTTCGGAAGGGAGGCCCCGGTGTTTTCGGGTATCAAGGTTTTGTACGCCATATATGTTGAGAGACCATTTGGGAGATAAATTATATTCTATTTGGCTTTGGATATGAAAGCAACTGGAATTTTCTGCAAAATTACTTTTACTGTGCAGCACAAGATTCTTGTTTATTCTTAACCAGGAGTAAGTGGGTAAAAAGGTGGAACCCGGTTTTAGGAATGTCTGATAAGTGCGAATGGAAGGTTTCGAAAAAATCATGGAAGATTTTAAAGTCGGTAGTGTGGGATCAAAATCTACAAATGGTTTTCGAGAGTACATGTTTTGCTCTACTTTTTCAATAAACTTTCTATTTATCTTGATCTCCTGACCGGATTCCAGCATTTGCTGAAGTCTCAATGAATCCTGTTTGTTCCATTCTTGTCCTGTTGCGGATAAGGGGAACAATAATAGGCAAAAAATATTGAATTGATATTTTCGAATGTCCATACACTGTGCTAGTAAAGTTTATTGTATGGACGGTGGAAAACAGGAAATGCTGCTCTAAACGATTAGCGACTAATAATAATTTCACATAATATGAGAATACTTTTCTTTTATTTATGATAGTTTTTTAGCCTTGAAAACCGGTTGTATCTTCTGAATCTCCGATTCAAAACCAAACCAGTAACCATGTCCTTCTTCATCGGTGGGAAGGAAACATAATCGTAGATTCTCGCGATATGCTCCGTATTCTATTTCCCAGTTTTCAGGTGGTAGCTGTCTTTTGGTTCTTACTTTTTCTGCCGGAGCTTTTTTTAATGACATACCCGCTTCTATCCATGCAATGCTGACTTGTGTCAGGTAGTCGGGATAATGATTCTTGCAGAAGTCATAGAGGATTAATCCTCTTTTTTCCAGGCTAAGAGGGGTGTCAATCACATCTGTTTGAACTAAATGATCGAGTAACTCATGTATAAAATGAGGGTTTTCGAGAATGAGTATCCGTGTGATGCTTCGCCAAGTTGGGGTATTATAGAAACCGTCTAACAGGCGGGACAAATAATGTGCTGTCTGTAATTCATCTACGGTGATCTCACGAGTTTGAAGAACTTCGTATGGAGGGAGTGGAGAGTACTGTATGCCTAACTCGTCCGCTCTTCTTTTCATTTCGGTGCCCGGAAGTAATTTGAGGGATTCCAGTTGGATTTCTCCTGCGCCATACTCTGCTAAAGTACGGACATCATCGAAAATTTCTGATAGATGGTAGAGTGGGAGCCCTGCTATTAAGTCGGCATGAGTTTCCATGTTTTCAAGGGAACATAGATACTTGAGTCCGGCCAGAGCATCGGAGAGTTTTCCTATTCTCCGGCTTTGTTCAAGCACGTTTTCCCGAAGGCTTTGGATTCCGGCTTCCAGGTGTAGCAGTCCTTTAGGAAGGGTGGCTAATTCCCGTTTGAGTTCATCAGAAAGGAGTGCAGGATGAATTTCCAGATGAAAACAGATATCCGGGTATTCGCGGAATAGATTTAGTAATTCTTTTGCCCGTTTGTTGTTGTAATTGAAAGTGCGGTCCAGTACCCGTACATTCTTGATTCCGTGTTGGTGTATCACGTCAAGACGTTTCCGGGTTGCTTCAAGAGATAGGGTGCGGACCGGTTTTTCACCTCCACTGACACAAAAGGCACAGGTGTTAAAACATCCGCGGGTAGTTTCTAATTGCACAAAGGGTTTGCTCCAATTGAAGAAACGGCTCTCTTCAGGAGGAACTAATTCGGAAAAGTTCATGACACGGGCGAGCCCATTGTCATGGTATGCTTCCGATTCATCCAGATAGCAGAGTCCTGTGATCGATTTCCATTCTTTTCTTGGCTGATTCCATACTTTTAACCATAAAGGAAATACTTCTTCGCCTTCTCCGCGAAACACTCCGCTTACAAATTTGTTCTTATATAAGAAAGCTTCATTATCTCCTAAAAACTCGGGACCTCCGAGTATAACACAGCAGTGAGGTAGTAACGCTTTTGCGCGTGAAACGATGTGCAGGAGTTGCTCGTGATTAAATAGCCAGTTGGTAGCTGCAATGATGTCCGGTTGATGGCGGTAGATTTGATTGACGACACTACCGGTATTTTCATTGATAGTGGCGGAGACCGTACACCATTCAATGTCTGTATTATTTGCTATCTGGGCATGTAAGGCTGGCAATGCCAGCGAAGAATGAGCGTACGAACTATTTAAATCAAGCCAAAGAAGTTTCATGTGGAAAATTTAATATTATCTTTGCAAAGGTACAAAAAACTTGTGGCTTGTGATGTATAGTAAATATAAAATGCTAATTTTGTATTAATAAACGCAATAAACTAGAGAATTATGAAAATGATAAAAAGATATGCAGGTATCTTAATGATGCTGACTTTATTGGTTGGCTTTACTTCGTGTGAGAGTGAAGAAGAGACAGAATTTAATCTGCCTGGCGAGTGGTATACTAATGAAGAAATTGATTTCGGGGCATATACCTGGGGAAGAGGTACGCTCATGACATTTAATGCGAGAAATCAAGGAACGATTGGTTCTGCTGGTGATCCAAATTATCTGGTTTTTGAGTGGAGATGGATTGATGGAGGATATAATTCAATGGAATTATTTTTCTACGGTGACCGCACTTATGCCTATATTTGGGGTGCAGAAGCTACCGGCAGGACATTTAGTGGAACATGGTATAATAATTGGCAGGATTTTAGAGATAGAATAGATGGACAGCCATTTTATATGAGGCGTCAATAAAATAATAATGAAGATTAAAAATAAAGCCAGAGTCGATTATGATTCTGGCTTTATTTTTGAATATGGGAATTTATTTTTTCAGAAACAACTTCTTAAACTCCGCCGGATAAGGCGTCTCGAACTCCATCAAATCTCCCGTTACCGGATGATAGAAACAAAGTTTGAAAGCATGGAGTGCCAGTCGTCCGATAGGGTTGGGAGCATCTTCTCTTCCATATCTTCCATCACCGATAATAGGATGTCCTAAATCTTGCATGTGTACACGAATCTGATTCTTTCGGCCGGTTTCCAGATCGAGTTCCAACAGAGAATATCCGTTGGCACGTTTGATGGTCTTATAGTGGGTAATAGATTTTGATCCACCGTCATCATATTCACTGGAACTTACATAAAGCGTTTTATCAGTCAGCCAGGAAACGACTGTATCATAATCTTTTTCCATACTTCCCTCCACCACAGCTACATATCGACGGTCAGTCACGATATCGTGCCAGTTATCACGTAGTGTCCGCTGTGTTTTTTCGTCTTTAGCAAACATCATCAGGCCGGAAGTGTCCCTGTCCAGGCGATGAACGATAAACACACGGAATTGACGTCCGGAACGTTGCACGTATTCGTTAAGTATTGTATAGGCTGTGCGCTCTTTCTGTCTTTCTGTATTGACTGATAAAAGTCCCTGCATCTTCTCGACAACAATGATATAGGCATCCTCATATACGATTTTCAGCAGTCTGTTATTAAATTCTTTTTTTCCCTTTTGTTTGCTGATTTGCACTTTCATGCCCGCTTCAAGAGGAAAGTTGAATTGTGTGGTTATCACATTATCAACAAATACAACCCGTTTGCTTAACAACGATTTTAATTTCGTACGACTTGCGTCCGGCATCTTGGCAGCCAGGAACTCCATTAGTTCCATGGGTTCTTTCACTGCATAATTGGTATATTGAGCACGTGCTTTTTCAGCAGGAGTTCTTCTAGGTCTTTTTCCCATTTCTTTTTTCTTTTGAAATTCTATTATCATCACGGATTATCGAAGTTCCAGCAACACCACATTTTCTACGTGGTGGGTGTGAGGGAACATATCTACCGGTTGAATGGCTTTCACCTTGTATTTCTCATCGAGTAATTGCAAATCCCGTGCTTGAGTAGCAGGATTACAACTTACATACACAATCCGTTTCGGTCCGGCAAACAAGATGACATCAACTACATCCTGGTGCATACCGGCACGAGGAGGATCAGTAATGATTACATCCGGGCGTCCATGCTGATTGATGAAATCCTGCGTCAGTATATCCTTCATATCACCGGCATAAAACAATGCATTCTTGATATCATTGATTTCTGCATTTACCTTTGCGTCTTCGATAGCTTCCGGCACATATTCGATACCGATTACCTGGCGAGCCTGGCGTGATACGAAGTTGGCGATTGTTCCCGTTCCTGTATAGAGGTCATATACCAGTTCGTTGCCTGTTAATCCGGCAAATTCACGGGCCACTTTATATAAATTATAAGCCTGTTCCGAGTTGGTCTGATAGAATGATTTCGGTCCTACTTTGAAACGCAGTCCCTCCATTTCTTCAAAGATGTGATCTTTCCCTTTAAATACATGCACATCCAAATCATTGATTGTGTCATTGCACTTATTATTAATAATGTATAGAAGAGAAGTGATTTCTGGGAAAGAGTCCGCTACGAATTGGAGTAACTGCTTGAACAGTTCCATTTCGTGATCTTCCGTAATCTTGCAAATGACGATTACCATCAGTTCGCCAGTTGAAGAGGTGCGTACAATCATATTCCGCAGCATACCTTCCTGTGTGCGCAGATTGATGAAAGAGTAATCGTGTTCGTAAGCGTAGTCACGTACAGCGTTGCGGATACGGTTGGATATATCATCCTGTAACCAGCATTTCTCAATAGCCAGCACCTTGTCAAAGGCTCCCGGAATGTGGAAACCCACCGCATTCATCTGGTCATACTTCACATCCTGACGAACTTCTTCGTTTGTCAACCAGCGTTTATTTGAGAAGGTGAATTCCAGTTTGTTCCTGTAGAATTCCGTCTTGTCAGAACCGAGAATCGGAGAAATTTCGGGAAGTTCGATTTTCCCGATACGTCTCAAATTATCTTCCACTTGCTTTTGCTTATATCTGATCTGCTCCGAATAGGGGAGCACTTGCCACTTGCAGCCACCGCATACGCCATAGTGTTGGCAGAAAGGAACAGCGCGATTGGGCGACAGCTCGTGAAACTTCACCGCTTCAGCTTCGGCATATTTATTCTTTTTACGCTTGATTTGCAGGTCTACGACATCACCCGGCACTACATAGGGAACAAAAATCACCAGGTCGTTTACTTTTGCGATGGCTTTTCCTTCGGCAGCCACATCCATGATTGTTACCTTCTCCAATAAGGGAAGCTCTTTTTTCTTTCTTGCCACTTTTACACCAGTCTAATAATTACTTTGCAAAAGTAGGTATTTTTTTTGGAAAAAATTCGGGTATACAGAAATATTCCGGATTGTAATGTCGAAATTGCATTTTGATAGAAAGTTTTTTCGCAAAAAGTTTTCAAGTTTGCGAAATATCCTTAGATTTGCGAACAGAAAAAAATCATAATGTAACTTTAAACACAATATTATGGATAAAAAAAGAGTTTATACCTTTGGTAATGGTCAGGCAGAAGGAAAGGCTGACATGAAGAATTTGCTCGGTGGTAAGGGAGCCAACCTTGCAGAAATGAATTTAATCGGAATTCCTGTCCCTCCCGGATTCACAATAACTACAGATGTTTGTACGGAATACAATACGTTAGGACGTGATAAAGTGGTTGAGCTACTGAAAGATGAAGTGGTAAAAGCGATCACTCACGTGGAAACGTTGATGAAATCTAAATTCGGTGACGTTGAAAATCCTTTGTTGGTGTCTGTACGTTCCGGTGCGCGCGCATCTATGCCGGGTATGATGGATACGATTCTGAACTTGGGATTGAATGACGAAGTGGTAGAAGGTATTATCCGTAAGACAGGTAATGCACGCTTTGCATGGGACTCTTATCGTCGTTTTGTGCAGATGTACGGTGACGTAGTATTGGGCATGAAGCCTACCAATAAAGATGATATCGACCCGTTCGAAGCAATCATTGAAGAGGTGAAGAAAGCGAAAGGGGTAGAACTGGATAACGAGTTGAAAGTGGAAGACTTGCAGGAACTCGTAAAGAAATTTAAAGCTGCCGTAAAGGAACAGACCGGAAAAGATTTCCCGACTGGTGCATACGAACAACTTTGGGGAGCTATATGTGCCGTATTTGATTCATGGATGAATGAACGCGCTATCCTTTACCGTAAGATGGAAAGTATACCTGATGAATGGGGTACAGCTGTCAATGTACAGGCTATGGTGTTCGGTAATATGGGTGAAACTTCGGCTACTGGTGTTTGTTTCTCACGTGATGCCGGTACGGGTGAAGACCTTTTCAATGGTGAATATCTGATTAACGCACAAGGTGAAGATGTAGTGGCCGGTATCCGTACTCCGCAACAGATCACCAAGATTGGTTCTCAACGTTGGGCTGTATTGGCTGGTGTGACCGAAGATGTTCGCGCAGCAAAGTTCCCTTCCATGGAAGAGGCAATGCCGGAAATCTATAAAGAATTAGATGCTCTCCAGACTAAACTGGAAAATCATTATAAAGATATGCAGGACATGGAGTTCACCGTACAAGAAGGTAAACTCTGGTTCCTTCAGACACGTAACGGTAAGCGTACAGGTGCTGCCATGGTGAAGATCGCTATGGATTTGCTCCGTCAGGGCATGATTGACGAAAAGACTGCTTTGATGCGCGTGGAACCGAATAAACTCGATGAATTGCTTCACCCTGTATTCGATAAGGATGCTTTGAAGAAAGCCAAAGTGTTGACTCGTGGTCTTCCGGCTTCTCCGGGTGCTGCAACCGGTCAGGTGGTGTTCTTTGCTGACGACGCTGCTGAATGGCATGCTGCCGGTAAACGTGTGGTAATGGTTCGTATCGAAACTTCTCCGGAAGACTTGGCCGGTATGGCAGTTGCCGAAGGTATTCTTACGGCTCGTGGCGGTATGACTTCTCATGCTGCTGTTGTGGCTCGTGGTATGGGTAAATGTTGTGTATCGGGTGCAGGTGCATTGAATATCGATTATAAAAACCGTACCGTAGAAATTGACGGTGTTGTGTTGAAAGAAGGCGATTATATCTCTCTGAACGGAAGTACAGGTGTAGTTTATAATGGTAAGGTAGAAACACAGGCTGCAGAACTTTCCGGTGACTTTGCCGAATTAATGACGCTGGCTGATAAGTATACTCGTCTGCAGGTACGTACGAATGCGGATACTCCTCATGATGCGGAAGTGGCTCGTAACTTCGGTGCGGTAGGTATTGGGCTTTGCCGTACGGAACACATGTTCTTCGAAGGTGAAAAGATCAAGGCAATGCGTGAAATGATTTTGGCGGAAAATGCGGAAGGACGTCGTAAAGCATTGGCTAAGATTCTTCCATATCAACAAGAAGACTTTAAGGGTATCTTTAAAGCAATGGCTGGTTGTCCGGTAACGGTTCGTTTGCTCGATCCTCCTTTGCATGAGTTCGTTCCTCACGATTTGAAGGGACAGCAGGAAATGGCAGATACTATGGGTGTGAGCCTGCAATATATCCAGCAACGTGTAGAATCATTGTGTGAGCATAACCCGATGTTGGGTCACCGTGGTTGCCGTCTGGGAAATACTTATCCTGAAATTACACAGATGCAGACACGTGCCATCTTGGGTGCTGCACTCGAATTGAAGAAAGAAGGAGTGGAAACTCATCCGGAAATCATGGTTCCATTAACTGGTATCTTGTATGAATTCAAGGAGCAGGAAAATGTAATCCGTGCGGAAGCTAAGAAGTTGTTTGAGGAAGTAGGAGATAGCATTGACTTCAAAGTGGGTACAATGATCGAAATTCCGCGTGCCGCTTTGACTGCCGACCGTATCGCTTCTTCTGCCGAGTTCTTCTCATTCGGTACAAATGACTTAACGCAGATGACCTTCGGTTATTCTCGTGATGATATAGCTTCTTTCCTTCCTGTTTATCTGGAAAAGAAGATTTTGAAAGTAGACCCGTTCCAGGTTCTCGATCAGAATGGTGTGGGACAGTTGGTACGTATGGCTACAGAAAAAGGCCGTGCTATCCGTCCGGATCTGAAATGTGGTATTTGTGGTGAACATGGTGGTGAGCCTTCTTCAGTGAAGTTCTGTCACCGGGTAGGTTTGAACTACGTTAGTTGTTCTCCATTCAGAGTGCCGATTGCCAGATTGGCGGCGGCGCAAGCAGCAATAGAAGGATAGTCAAATACGCTGGTTAGGTACTTAACTATCTGATAAATAGACTGTAAATACTTGTGAAAGTATTTGCAGTCTATTTTATTTTATGCCTGTTGGGTATTGATGTCCGTTTACCACCCAATATTTATTTGGTATTTATTATAAAAAACTAACTAAATGTTTGTTTAATCATAAAAACAGCTTTACATTTGCACCCCAGAAATCGACCGAATTGGGGTCTAACGTTTAATTTAAAAAAACAAAGAAAATGAAAAAGGGTTTATTATTGGTAGTTGTAATGTTAGCAACTATCGCTGTAAAAGCACAAGACATTTACGTAGGCGGATCTTTGAACGTTTGGCGTAACAGCACAGGCAACACTACTTCTTTTAAAGTTGCTCCGGAAGTTGGATACAACTTTAATGAAACATGGGCATTGGGTGCTGAATTGGATTATTCACATAATTATAATGGTGGACTAACAAAAAATTCAGTAATTGTTGCTCCATACATTCGTTGGTCTTACTGTGAAACCGGTGCGGTTCGCCTGTTTCTGGACGGAACTGCTGCTCTCGGCTTCGTGAAGGTTAAAGACGGAGACACTACTAAAGCCGGACAAGTGGGACTTAGACCGGGTATTGCTGTTAAATTGAACGATCACTTCTCTTTCATTGCCAAGTATGGTTTCCTGGGATATCGTAGAAATATAAATACGCTTGGAGATTCTTTTGGTCTTGAACTTACTAGTGAAGATCTTTCAATTGGTTTCCATTACGCATTCTAATAAGAAGAAAACAAATCAACAAATTAGGAAAGGGAGTTCTCAAAAATAGGGAATTCCCTTTTTTTATGTATAATCTCTATAAATTGCGCACTTGTTAACGAAAAAGTTGTTTAATACAAATTACAATTATACATTTGTATTGTTAAACAATGAGGTCAATAAAAACCTTTAGTATTAATTTAAAACTTTAAAATTATGAAGAAGAGTGTTTTGTTTGTTTTATTTGCACTGATTTCAGTGGCAGGTTTCTCTCAAATTACAGGTTGGAATGCCAAAGTAGGTATGAACTTTAGTAATTACACCGGTGATCTTGATCTGAATGCAAAGGTTGGATTCAAACTTGGTGGAGGTTTTGAATATGCTTTTACTGATACATGGTCACTGCAACCTTCATTATTCTTAACTAGTAAAGGTGCAAAGAAAGATGGCAATAGCATTAATGCAATGTATTTGGAATTGCCAGTAATGGCTGCTGCACGTTTCAATGTAGCAGATAATACTAATCTGGTGGTGAATGCAGGTCCTTATTTTGCTTGTGGTATTGCCGGTAAAACAAAGTTTGACTTAGGTAATGACACAGAACGTAAAGTCGACACTTTTGGTGATGATGCTTTGAAGCGTTTTGATGCAGGTCTTGGTGTAGGAGTTGCATTGGAATTTGGTAGAATCATTGCAGGCTTGGATGGTCAATTTGGTCTGGTTGATGTGGAAAAAGTTGGTAATCCTAAAAACATGAACTTCTCTATTATCGTGGGATATAAGTTCTGATAAGAAAACACCGAAAATACAGAAAGCCGTTGCGGAAGACAATTCGCGGCGGCTTTTTTATTTTATGATTGAGAAAGTCATTTCCTTTATTGGATATACAATAGGAATGTACAGTCAGTTTACTATCGGCTTTTTATTAATCTGATAGCTTTTTCAACTTTTTAAAGTGCTCGATTACGGCTAAATAGTTCTGATCCTGACAGGCGTCGAATTTGTTCCAAAGATCTCCTAATACGACAGCTCCTCCGAAACCGAAATCTTTAATCTCCAGCAAATTATCTTCATTGATACCTCCCAATGCCATCACTTTCGAATCGATAATTTTGGCTCTTTGTGCTTCACGCAATTCTTCGGCAGTATATGTTGAATAGTAATTCACTTTAGAGATACTATCATAAATAGGACTCATAAAAACATAGTCGTAAAAATGCTTTCTGTTTTTTACCTCCTCCACTGAATGGCACGAACAGCTGATGTGACCATAATAATCATGCGGCTCTTTGGGATTACGTGCATTCAGGTGGATACCCATCAGATTAAATTCTTCTTTCAAATAGAAATGTTCATGCGTGACGATACGGCGGTGATATTTATCCGGAATAAGTGTCAATAGCCGTTCCGAATACATAGCCGGAGTTTCCGGCTTCCTAAGATGTAGGACATCCAGCCCCTCTTCGAAAAGAGCGGTAATAATCTTATCTTCTTCGACGAAGAAGGTAGGGGTGGTAACTACAATTAGTTTCATTTCTTTTGTTAAAATTGGATTGCTTAGCAAAGTTACTAATTAACTATGTCAGAAACCAACCTTTATAGTGAAAATTTGTTAGATTGCCATGTCCGCAGGTCGATTGTCCATAGTTCGCCGGCTAAAACATCTCCAAAATCACAGATTATTTTCAGCACTTCCGTAGCTTCAACGCTTCCTACAATAGCAGGAGTAACTCCCATCACACCTTTGGGCGGAGGAGGCATTCGTTGCATTTCTTCTTCATCAGGATAAAGATCCCGGTAGTTCTTTTTCTGGTTTCCATAGTTGAATACAGAAACCTGTCCTTCAAAGCCGCAGATAGCACCATATACGTAAGGCTTTTTCTGCTCTATGCAGATATCGTTAATCAGGTAACGGGTGGCAAAGTTGTCACAGCCGTCGACTACTATATCATATTCCTGAATGATATGATAAGCATTTTCTTTTGTCAACCTGGTAGAGTAGGGATGTATTCTGATCTCGCTGTTGAGAGCGGAGAGCCGTTCCGCTGCACAGATAGCTTTCGGTTTACCCAATTCTTTTTCGGAATAGAGAACTTGTCGTTGCAGGTTAGTGATGCTTACCAAATCGTCATCTACCAGTCCGAGACATCCCACACCGGCGCCTGCCAGGTAGAGAGCGATGGGAGAGCCTAGCCCTCCCACACCTACAATAAGCACTTTGGCTTCCTGCAGTTTCTTCTGACCTTCTTCTCCGATTTCGGGAAGTATGATTTGTCTATCGTATCGCATCTGCCTATCTTTTAAAATCAAAAGACTGATCCCAATCTTTCCAAACTGGTTCGCGACCTAGTTTCTTCAAGTCACGTTCCACTTCAACCGCCTTTCGCTCATCACTTACGTGAAATTGTTCCAGGGTTTGAGGATAACTGTAATATCCTCCCGGTTCAGTTTTACTCTCCGCACTCATGGTTGTAATACCGAGCGTTGCCATGTGATTTCGGATTTCTGCACTTTCACGGGTGGAATAGGAGATATCTACGTCGTGGTCGAAGATTCGCATCGCGAATGTAAGTTGAGCCAGTTCCCGGTCGTTCATGACTACATTCGGTTGGAATCCGCCATTTTCAGACGGACGCATACGCGGGAAATTTACGCTGTATTTTGTTTTCCAATAATGCTTCTGCAGATAACGCAGATGATAAGCCATCATCGTTACGTCTGTCCGCCATTCTTCCAGACCGATCAGGACACCCATGCCAATCTTATGTACACCTGCCTGTCCCATACGGTCGAAGCCGTCTACACGCCATTCGAATTTAGACTTCATGCCTCTCGGATGATATGTCTTGTAATTTGCTTTATGGTAAGTCTCTTGAAAACAGATCACTCCATTCAGACCATGATTAGTCAGTTCCTGATATTCTTCTGCTTTAAGGGGCATTACTTCAATTTGCAGGTTGCTGAAATAAGGTTTTGCCAAATCCAGCGCCCGGGCAATGTAGGGAACACCTGCTGCGGCAGGGTTTTCACCGGTTACGAGCAGTAGATTTTCAAAAGGAGCCAGTCGTTTGATGGCTTTGTATTCGTTGACAATCTCTTCCTCTGTCAGTATCGTTCTCTTCATCGGATTGCTGATGTGGAAACCGCAATAGACGCAGGAGTTGGTACATGAATTAGTCAGGTAGAGCGGTACGAACATGGAGATAGTCTTACCGAACCGTTCCATCGTATATTTCTGACTAAGGCGTGCCATCACTTCCAGATAAGGAGTGGCGGCAGGTGAAATCAGCGCCATAAAGTCGTTGACATCCAGATGCTCTTTTTTACCCAATGCACGGCGTACGTCGGCATCTGTTTTGGAATAGATGGCTTTTGTCGTCTCTTCCCAGGATATTTTTTCTAATTCGTCGGAGAACATTCTTATTAAATTGAGAATTAAAAATTGAAAATTGAAATGAGGGGAGGGCAGGTTCGGTCAGTGGGCTGACTTTCTGTTTCTCCCCACTCATTATTTGTTGGTTTTAGCGCTTTTCTTTAAATCGCGTGACAATCTCATTGCACAGAAATTAGGTCCGCACATCGTACAATATTCTCCATCGATATGATGTCCTGCACGGAAATAGGTCTGCGCCCGCTCCGGGTCGAGAGACAGGTCGAACTGATCTTTCCAGCGGAACTCATAGCGAGCTTTACTCAATGCGTTGTCTCGTACCTGTGCACCCGGGTGTCCTTTTGCCAGGTCAGCGGCATGAGCGGCTATCTTGTAGGTAATGACTCCTACGCGTACATCCTCTTTGTCGGGTAAGGCAAGGTGTTCTTTCGGAGTGACATAACAAAGCATAGCCGTACCCAGCCATCCGATTTGTGCGGCACCGATAGCAGAAGTGATATGGTCGTATCCGGGAGCAATATCCGTCACCAACGGGCCGAGTGTATAGAATGGGGCGTCATGGCATTTTTCAATCTGACGTTCCATGTTCTCTTTGATTTTATGCATCGGAACGTGTCCGGGGCCTTCAATAAATGCCTGAACATTCTTATCCCAGGCACGAAGCACTAATTCTCCCATGGTATCCAGTTCGGCGAACTGCGCTTCATCGTTCGCATCGTAGATAGAACCCGGACGAAGTCCGTCGCCTAAAGAAACGGCTACATCATATTGTGCCAGGATATCACAAATATCATCAAAGTGATCGTATAAGAAACTTTCCTGATCGTGTACGAGACACCATTTACTCATTATGCTTCCTCCACGGCTGACAATACCGCACAACCGCTTATCGGCAAGATGAACATTATGGCGGCGGATCCCTGCATGAATGGTGAAGTAATCTACACCTTGTTCACATTGTTCAATCAATGTATCCCGGTAGATTTCCCAGGTGAGATCTTCCACTATGCCGTTCACCTTTTCAAGTGCCTGATAAATAGGAACCGTGCCGACGGGTACGGGACAATTACGGATAATCCATTCGCGTGTTTCATGAATATTTTCTCCTGTGGAAAGATCCATCAAAGTATCTCCACCCCATTTGCAGCTCCACAATGCTTTCTCCACTTCTTCATCTATGCTTGAGGTAGTAGCCGAATTTCCGATATTCGTATTGATTTTCACAAGGAAGTTGCGTCCGATAATCATCGGTTCAGCTTCCGGGTGGTTGATATTGGCCGGTAATACAGCACGTCCTTCTGCAATCTCCTGACGGACAAATTCTGGAGTAATGTGGGTCTTAATTCCCAATTCCTCGCAATTCATGTTCTCGCGGATTGCTACATATTCCATTTCAGGGGTGATAATCCCTCTTTTGGCGTATGCCATTTGAGTGATTGCTTCTCCTTTTTTAGCGCGATAGGGCAGAGCGATGTGCTCGAAACGTAAGTGATCGAGACTTTTATCGTCCCTTCTCATTTGTCCGTATTCCGAAGTAATTTCGGGAAGTTGTTCCACATCACCACGGCCTACAATCCATTCTTCACGCATACGGGGCAGTCCTTTTTTAAGATCAATGCTCATATCTGCATCGCTGAACGGTCCGCTGGTATCATATACATATATCTCCGGGTTCGGTGTTGCTATCTTTTCTTCGCCTTCAAAGCTGACACTGGGCACTTGTTCCACTTTCCGCATCGCTACACGGATATTCGGATAAAGTTTACCGGGTAAATAGACTTTCTGCGAGCGGGGGAATTTTATTTTTTGTTCCATAGTTTATTCGTTTTTAATCAAGAAAAGCCGTTAGAGGTGAACTTGCTTCTGCCACGAAGTCGACGGCTTGTAATCCTAATCCTGCCTCGTAAGCCTGTCTTCCGGCTTCTGTAGCCGCTTTGAATGCTTTTGCCATTTCTACCGGATTTCCGGCAACGGCTATTGCGGTATTTACTAATACAGCGGAAGCTCCCAGTTCCATTGCTTCGGCAGCATGACTGGGTGCACCGATGCCCGCATCTACGACTACCGGGATACCTGCCTGTTCGATAATGATTTGCAGGAATTCTTTGGTCTGCAGTCCTTTATTGGTACCGATTGGTGCACCGAGCGGCATAACGGTAGCTGCGCCCGCTTCTTCCAGACGTTTGCAGAGTACAGGGTCAGCCTGACAATAAGGCAACACGATAAAACCCAGTTTTACCAGTTCTTCCGTAGCTTTCAGTGTCTCGATAGAGTCAGGGAGCAGATAGCGTGGGTCCGGGTGAATTTCCAGTTTCAGCCAGTTTGTTCCAAAGGCTTCACGAGCCAGTTGTGCTGCAAAAACAGCCTCCTCTGCATTACGTACACCGGAAGTATTGGGCAATAGCTGAATATTCGGATGAATAATATGTTTCAGCATGTCATCCTCTTTGTTGTCCATGTCGATTCGTTTCATGGCAACAGTAACCATTTCCGTGCCTGAAGCCAGAATAGCTTGTTCCATTACTTCATTGGAATTGAATTTTCCTGTTCCCAGGAAAAGACGGGAGTTAAATTCGCGTCCCGCAATTACTAACTTTTCCATTCTATATATATTATAAATTAAATTACTGATTGTACATCATTGCTTTACGCATGATTCAGGATTCTACGTGTTTCTTCTATCGGATTATCCGCTCCGAGAATGGTTCCCGACAGGGCTATCCCGTTTACTCCTGTGTGAAGTATGGCAGGAATATCCTCATAAGTGATTCCTCCAATCGCTACTACGGGGATTTCGATATTCGCCTCTTTCATCTGTGAAAGGATGGAGGAATAGCCTTCCAATCCCAGTACAGGGCTTAAATTCTTTTTGGTGGTAGTAAACCGGAAAGGACCGATGCCAAGATAATCGGCACCGGCACGATAGTGCTGTACAACATCTTCGAATGTATTTGCAGTGCCGCCGATAATGAAAGCCTCTCCAAGAATTTGGCGGGCCTGGTCGATAGGCATATCCTTTTTGCCCAGATGCACACCGTCCACTTCCAGCTTTCGCGCCAGTTCAACGTGATCGTCCAGAACCAGGATTGCTTCGTGCTCTTTACAAAGCGGTTTCAGTTGCAGGGCTACTGCCTCCACTTCTTCGAGAGGAGCCTCTTTCATGCGTAGTTGGATCCATTTGCACCCGCCTTCGAGTGCCATACGTGCCGATTCGAGGTACGAGTACCGTTCGGTCTGATGCGTGATAAATTGTAGACTGACCATTCCCTTATCCTCCGCAAGCAGCTTTGATAATCACCAGGTTATCGTTCTCATGCAATATGAAACCCTCCCATTCGGTACGGGGAATCATTTTGTTGTTTACGGCGATAGCAATGCCTTGAACCGGAAGTTCGAGCTGTGCTGTCAGTTGTGTAAGGGTAGAGTCGGGAGTAATTTCCACCTCTTTGTTGTTCACTTGTACTTTCATTGTCCTATCAGAATAAATAAGTTGAAAGTAAATACAAAGAGCGTGCTTGAATGGAAAGGCGATAAGAAGAAACACAATCCCTACGTCAGTACTAACTGCCTCAGGTTCCTAGGGTATAATCTCAGCCCCTCATGGGGCACCCCTTTGTCTTTACGGGGGCAAAGTAAGTGAAAAAGAAACAGAAAAACACTAAATCATTCGATTTTTTTTCATTTTTCTGTTGATTCCTGTTTTTTGATAGGATGAGAAAAGATAAATCGGGCGCCATTTTTGTAATTCTTGTCAATCCAGATATCACCTCCCATATATTGGATGGTCAGTTTGCAGATAGCCAGTCCCAATCCTGTACCCTGTACGAACTCGTTCAGCTTTTCGAAACGTTGGAATACCAGCTCCTGTTTATCTTCGGGGATTCCGGTGCCGGTATCAGTTACCGAGAACAGCATACATTGCTTTTCTTCGTCCACTTCATAATCCAGCGTAATGCTTCCTCCGGCAGGAGTGAATTTCAAGGCATTGTTCAGCAGATTGATAATAATCTGCTGCAGGCGCAAGGGATCTGTGTAGAGCATGTAAGGCTCTTTAGGCATTTGCAGTTTAATGTCTACATCCATTGTCTTGTTCCGGTTGGTCAGAGTAATCATATTCTGGCAATGGTTCACCAGCTCACACCATTCATAGTTGAATTGCAGTTTTCCTGATTCCAGGCGTGATATATCCAGTACATCACTAATCAGTTGGAGCAACAGATTGGAGTTGGTCTGGACAATATCTGCGTATTCTTTCAGTTCGTTATTCTGCTCTACCGAACCGATAATCAGGCTGGAGAAACCGACAATAGCATTTAGCGGAGTCCGTATCTCGTGGCTCATATTCGAAACAAAGGCACTTTTCAGTTGGTTAGCTTCTTCGGCGCGCTCTTTAGCATCACGCAATTCGACTTCAGACTCTTCCAGTTTCTTTTTATCTTCCCGTAGTTGTTTCGTAGTTCTTTCAAGGTGATTCTTCAGGATTTTAGTCCGGTAATAGTAATACAGCGAAATCATTAGACTTCCTACTAATACGAGAAATATAATCAGGATGAATTGTACTTCTGTCTTATAGGCCACAAAGAACGGGATGGGCTGATTGATTACCATTGAGTTAACAGGTAACTTCTTGTTTTCAAATCCCCATTCCTTTAGTTTCTTCGCATCAAATTTATATCTGTTGGGTAAGATATTGATACTGCTGATATCAGTTTCCTTCTGGTCTAAAAAGCGGTAGGCATATTCTCCCATGCTTTGTCCCACTCCTTCATATTGCGGGACATATCCTCCGATAGCCCAGTAACCTATTGCAGTGGAAGTCATGCTGAACATAGGCAGGAGAGGATTGGCTTTGGAAAAAGCATAAACGGAGTTATTCATGTAAGTAATGCCCCGGTTGTCGATTCTCCAGATGCCAAGCAACATGACTGTGTTTCTGGGAAGATTGCGCAATTGACTGGCAGCCATATCGAGTGTATGGATGCGGCCGTCGACGTAAGTGATAGACAACTGTGGGAAATGTTGCAGGTTTTTCTTGAACCATGCCAGTTCGGCAAGTCCGTTGTATGTGTTATCCGATACAAATACAAGGTGTTCTGTTTCCGGATAGAAATCCTGTATCATTTCAATATCTTTTTTAATGTCATATTCGTATGTGCTACAATATCTTACGTTGTATTCCTTCATGCGTTCCATTAAGTTAATGCTTTCGGGATTATAGCTTCGGATGTCGGTCGAATCCTCCGGAATACGTATTCCGTTGCGTGACGCCATTGCACAGAAAACAGGAAGCTGCTTGTACTTTTCATCTTCGAGATGAAGGAAACTGCTCCATGCTTCACCACCCAGGAGAATAACTAATTTGGCTTTCGGATGTTTGTCGAGAATATCAGTTAATATTTTTTTTCATTGATGCGCCTGCGTTAAGTCTGTTGCATTCATATTTTCTACCATGGTCGAATATCTTCCTCCCAATTGGGTGTAGGTTTCTACAAATGTGCTGATGTTATCGTAGGTATATTTAGTGTCAGAATTATAAGAGGTGATAAACAGGATTTCTTCCTCAGATTCTTCTGTGGTGGCAGCATTGCCGAAAAGGGGGAGGAAAAGGAGTACAGCAATGGAGACAATAAATCGTATTTTTTTTCTTTTATACAGTATCATAATTGTTTGTTATGTTGTTTTATGAGTTGCAAAAATACAACTAATGCATCTGATATACAATAAAAGTCTGTTTCTTTTTAATCTGTAAAAAAGGTCGCTGTGAAAAACACAACGACCTTTTCCATAAGTATAGTTTAGCTTGTAAATTTGCTTACATTCTTTTTTCAACCACATCCCAGTCGATGATATCCCACAGGGCGTTTACGTGGTCGGCACGGCGGTTCTGGTAATCCAGATAATAGGAGTGTTCCCAAACGTCAAATCCAAGAAGTGGTTTCAAACCGGCACGTACCGGATTGCTGCCGTTCCCCTCTTTAGTGATTTTCAGTTTACCGTCTTTATCTACGGATAGCCAAGCCCATCCTGAACCAAACAATCCGACTGCTGCTGCATTGAATTCTTTCTTGAAGTTTTCAAAGCTGCCAAAGTCACGTTTGATGGCTTCTCCCAGTTTACCGGCCGGTTCTTTCTTCGAAGGTTTCGGGGCAAATTGCAGGAAGTACAGGTTGTGGTTCAATACTTGTCCGGCGTTATTGAATATAGCTCCATCCGGTGCGGCTGCAACGATTTCTTCTACCGTTTTACCTTCATATTCTGTTCCGGGCACGAGGCTATTCAGATTATTTACATACGTTTGTAGATGTTTTCCGTAATGGAAATCTATTGTTTGCTGACTGATTACAGGTTCCAACGCATTGTTAGCGTAAGGAAGTTTAGGCATTTCGTAAGTCATGGTCATCATAATTAAAGACATTAATATAGTATTCATAATGTTACAAGTTTTAATTGGCTTGCTATACTATAATAACAGAAGCCCTTTGCAAAATGTTCACAGCATCTTACTTTATTTGTAAATGTACTGTATACGTTCCACTTCTTTCGGATGCTCACGGTCGGTCCGGCAGATCCATTGGCCCGTATTATCATATTCATAATAAGAATTGCTATCGATCTGGTTTCCGTATTTATCGTACAGGCAGGTCAGGCATCCCGATGTTTTCTGGTTATTGCCTAAAATCCGTTGGTAAACGATCTGTGTCAGATAACCGTATTTATCGTATTCATAAGCATCTTTTTGTGAAATAATCTGATCCGAAGAATTGGCAAAAAGCAGGTTTTGATGTTGGGATGAAATCAATCTGCCTTTATCATCATATTTGTTTGCGGTGTACGCCTGAAGTTCTCCATTCTTATTATACTCTTTGGTTTCGGTCAATAACCCCTGTTTATTATAGGAACTTATGATGACTCTTCCATCTGTATACTTGAGCGAATCACTCTCGATACTCCCGTCCGTACCGATACGGCGTGTCCGTCGGTAGAGATCCGTTTTGGTTTTCGGATTCGTTTGCACTTCAAAGATGCAGTGACCTTGCGGATCGTATAATCTGTTCGTTTGTATTTCATTGCTTGGCTGACCATTCTTTACGGTAAGCGACAATGTAGAAATGAGCTGTCCCTTATCGTCATACGAATAAGTGGTCGAGGTATTTCCCGTACTGTCATTTTCCGCAGACTTAATCAATCGTCCTCCATTATAGTATTTCACGGAAGTAGGAGTGGATATGATTGTTTGCAGAATAAACGGTGTCCGTAGTGCATTGGCCTGGTCACGAAATTCCTTGTATCTGTGTGTGCAAAGAAAATCCTGCAGCATACTCAAAGATTCGGAATTAACAATGGCAGCTTTTAAAAGCTCAAAATCAGCTTTTTCACTAAGATATTCAAGGTCGTCCAGATGAGTACGTGCTATGGAAGTCAGGTAAGGTGATTGCTTATACTCGTCAATAATCTGCCGGATGGCTGTTGCGTTTCCTTTCTCCCGGAGGCTGTCGATTCCTTGAAACAGAAAATCATCGTATAACGCGCGGACTTCCGGAAGGAATGGACGCGTATCTTTATCCGTGAAGAATTTCTGCATGTTGGCGTTATCAAAAAATGCCTTGAAATTCGCTGATGTCGGATTACTCTTTACAATCTGGTAAAGCCGTTTGTTTTCCGCAGTGTTGATTTGAGAGATAAATTTGCCGTTCGGATATTCCGTGATGTACGTTTGATAAATATTCAGCGTAGGTGTTTTCAGCATACCTTCCAGTAAAGCCATTTCACGGATGTCCCGTACCTTTTGCAAGATGGTAGAATCTCCCGGATAACCGCTTGACTGGATACTGTCCATCAACGTCTTGCTAAAAGGGATTTGATCTTTCGAAGCTTCCAGAATGGAGATAACAGCCAGTTCCGCTTTGTTTTGTACGTTGGAAAGTTGTATTTTCTCTTCTTCACAGATATTGGGAAAATAAGCTTTCGTTGCCCTTTCGTAGCATCCGAAATAGTTGGTGGCAGCCTGTTCGCTTTGCTCGTTCCACAATCCGTTGAGCACATCCAATAATGCCAGTTCCTCGGCATAATAGGTTTGTGTCTCGTCATCTATCTTATCACGGTTTTTCTGCCATTTGTCGGCGTCATTATCGTTCAGATACCTTAGCAGCTTTTCCAGGCGGCTCTGCTTTTGTGCCATTGCCTGTGGAATGCAGGCGACCAGAAACAAACTCAAAATAATCGATAAAAATATACTTCTTTTCATTGCTTTTTGGTGTTAGGTTAAAATAGTTAGTGATGAAAATTCATAAAAATACCTTCATTTTCGAATGAATATTATACTTTTGTATTGAGAACAAATTTGAATGCCAAGGGTTTGTTAAAAATCCACATTGTTTTTATAATGCTGTTATGAATACCAATTATATAGATGAATTGAACGAGAGTCAGTGTGCTGCAGTGACTTATAATGACGGTCCTTCGCTGGTGATAGCCGGTGCAGGTTCGGGGAAGACGCGCGTATTGACTTATAAAATCGCTTACTTGCTGGAACAGGAGAACGGCTACAATCCGTGGAATATCCTTGCACTGACCTTTACGAATAAGGCGGCGCGCGAGATGAAAGAGCGTATTGCCCGTCAGGTAGGTATGGAACGGGCACGTTATTTGTGGATGGGGACTTTCCATTCCATCTTCTCACGGATTCTTCGTGCCGAAGCAACATTTATCGGGTTCACTTCCCAGTTCACCATCTATGATACGGCTGATAGTAAGAGTCTGCTCCGTTCCATCATCAAAGAGATGGGATTGGACGAGAAAACTTATAAACCGGGAGTAGTGCAGGCACGCATCTCCAATGCCAAGAATCATCTGGTTACTCCCACAGGGTATGCTGCCAATAAAGAGGCTTACGAAGGAGATATGGCTGCCAAGATGCCTGCTATCCGTGATATTTATACCCGTTATTGGGACAGATGTCGTCAGGCAGGCGCAATGGATTTCGATGATTTACTGGTGTACACCTATATTTTATTCCGTGACTTTCCGGAAGTGTTGGCACGCTATCGGGATCAGTTCCGTTATGTGTTGGTAGATGAGTATCAGGATACGAATTATGCGCAGCATAGCATTGTCCTGCAACTGACTAAAGAAAATCAACGGGTCTGTGTCGTGGGAGATGATGCGCAAAGTATCTATTCTTTCCGTGGGGCGGATATTGACAATATTCTCTATTTTACAAAAATCTATCCCAATACGAAAGTTTTTAAACTGGAGCAGAATTACCGTTCCACACAAACCATTGTTTGTGCTGCCAACAGCCTGATTGAGAAGAATGAACGCCAGATACGGAAAGCCGTGTTTTCGGAGAAAGAAAAGGGGGAACCTATCGGCGTATTTCAGGCGTATAGCGATGTGGAAGAGGGAGATATTGTAGCTAATAAGATTGCGGAACTGCGACGGGAGTATCGCTACGGATATGCTGATTTTGCCATCCTGTATCGTACGAATGCACAAAGCCGTATTTTTGAAGAGGCTCTTCGGAAACGGAGTATACCTTATAAGATTTACGGAGGACTTTCGTTCTACCAGCGAAAAGAGATAAAAGATGTGATTGCTTATTTCCGTTTGGTAGTGAATCCGAATGATGAAGAAGCATTTAAGCGAATCATTAATTATCCGGCTCGTGGTATTGGAGATACGACAGTCGGGAAGATTATATCGGCGGCTACCGATCATGGCGTAAGTCTTTGGGCGGCACTCTGTGAACCATTGAGTTACGGACTGGATATAAATAAAGGAACGCATGCAAAACTGCAAGGCTTTCGTGAATTGATAGAAGGTTTCATTGTCGATCAGGCAGATAAGAACGCTTATGAAATAGGAACGAATATCATCCGTCAGTCCGGCATTATCAACGATGTTTGTCAGGACACATCCCCCGAGAATCTAAGCCGTAAGGAAAATATAGAAGAGTTGGTGAATGGAATGAATGACTTCTGCGCTTTGCGGCAGGAGGAGGGTAATCCGAATGTGTCTCTTACCGATTTCCTTTCGGAGATTGCATTGCTTACCGATCAGGATTCCGACAAGGCGGATGATGGGGAAAAGATAACGTTGATGACAGTTCATTCGGCTAAAGGATTGGAGTTTAAGAATGTATTTGTGGTCGGTCTGGAAGAAAACCTGTTTCCCAGTGGGATGGTAGGAGATTCTCCCCGGGCACTGGAAGAAGAACGTCGTTTGTTCTATGTAGCTATTACTCGTGCGGAGGAACATTGTTATCTGTCTTTTGCCAAAACCCGTTTCCGTTATGGAAAGATGGAATTTGGAAGCCCCAGTCGTTTCTTGCGTGATATCGATGTTCATTACTTGCAATTGCCGCATGAGGCAGGAGTGAGCCGTGCTGTCGATGAAGGTGCAGGACGTTTCCGTAGAGAGATTGAAGGAGGATTCACCCGTTCAGCTTCTCCGTCGCGTGCCCCTTTCGGAAGTACATCTTCCGAACAACGTGAACGTCCGAAAGCACAGATCATTGCTTCCAGCGTACCGAGGAATTTGAAGAAAGTTAGTACTGTTAGCCCAAGTAGCGGTGCACAGGCAACCTCTTCCACTTCGCCATCGGTAGCAGGAGTACAGGCCGGACAGATGATAGAGCACGAACGTTTCGGATTGGGTGAAGTGATTAAAGTAGAAGGAACGGGAGACAATGCGAAAGCAACTATTCATTTTAAAAATGCGGGAGACAAACAACTATTATTACGTTTCGCTCGTTTTAAAGTGGTAGAATAAATAATAACACTAAATAGAGAGACTCATGAAGAAACAACTAACAGTAATTTTGCTTTCCGCTTTGATTGTGAGTGGATGTGCGTCGGGGCGTATGGGAAATCCGGGAGCTATCATGGCAGGTGCTTCTATCGGAGGTAGTCTGGGAAGTTCGATAGGCGGACTTATCGGAGATAATAATCATGGCTGGAGGGGCGGTTACCGTGGTTCTGCTATTGGGAATATTGTGGGAACCATTGCCGGTGCGGCTATTGGAAACGCGTTGACGGCGCCGAGGCAAGAGCAAATAGAGGAAGATGCGTATATTCCTGAAGTACGGGAAGTGCGTGTGCAAAAGTATAAGAAACAGCCGCAAGTGCAACAGCCTATTTCTCAACTGAAGTTGCGCAAGATCCGTTTTATAGATGATAATCGCAGTCATGTGATTGATGCGGGAGAAAATAGCAAGATAATCTTTGAGATTATGAATGAAGGGAGAAATCCTGTTTATAATGTAGTTCCTGTGGTAGAAACGGTGGGGAAGGTGAAGCATCTCGGCATTTCTCCTTCCGTGATGGTGGAGGAAATTCTTCCGGGTGAAGGCATCCGTTATACCGCTTCCATTCATGCAGGTGAAAAATTGAAAGACGGTGAAGTGACATTCCGTGTCGCAGTGGCGGACGAGAATGGAATGATTTGTGATTCGCAGGAATTTACCTTGCCTACACAGCGCGGAAACTAGAGTTAAAAGCCCGAAATATTCGGTTTAAATATAGTGACGGTATTTGCCTTGGATAGTGACGCTATCCTAAGCATATACCGTCACTATATTGGTGGGATAGCGTCACTATTTTAATGGCTATTAATAAGGTAGTTCTTTAGATAAGTTTATGTGAATCGAACAATGCAATTGAATGATATTGTAGGGTTTTATAATAATATTAAGTGTCATGTAATCATTTTATTTCGTATCTTTGTTCATATTTCCAATAAAAGCATTAGAGTGGTATGAAAGAGACATTTAGAAGATATCCTATCGGAATACAGAATTTTGAGGATTTACGTAATAATGATTGTGTGTATATTGATAAAACTGCATTAATTTATCATTTGACTCATACAAATAAGATTTATTTCCTTAGTCGTCCGCGTCGCTTTGGAAAAAGTCTTCTAGTCTCTACTCTTGAAGCTTATTTTTCCGGAAAGAAAGAGTTGTTCGAAGGATTGGCTATGGAACAGTTAGAGAAAGAATGGACTGTTTATCCTGTGTTGCATATTGATTTTAGTAGAACGAAATACACCACAATCGAAGATTTGCAAGAGCAATTGAATCTTTATCTAAGCGAATGGGAGAGGACTTATGGGAAAAATGAAGAAGAAACGAGCTATGCAGCCCGTTTAACCGGTTTGCTTCAACGAATCTACCAACAGACAGGAAAGCAGGCTGTTGTATTGATTGACGAATATGATGCACCTTTATTGGATAGTAATAGCGACTCTGCTTTACAAGGACAATTGCGAACTGAAATGCGGAAGTTTTTCAGTCCTCTTAAAGCGCAAGGGCAATATCTTCGTTTCTTGTTTCTGACAGGAATCAGCAAGTTCAGTCAGATGAGTATATTTAGTGAGCTGAATAACTTGCAGAATATCAGTATGAGCGATGATTATAGTGCTATTTGTGGTATTACAGAGCAAGAGTTGCTAAGTCAGATGCAACCGGATATTGAGAGGATAGCTCAAGCGAATAATGAAACCTATGAAGAAGCTTGTCGGCATTTGAAACGGCAGTATGACGGTTATCATTTCAGCAAGATTTGTGAAGATATTTACAATCCGTTCAGCCTTTTCAATGCATTTTCGCAAAGAGATTATAAGAGCTTTTGGTTTTCTACCGGTACGCCTACTTTCTTGATTGAAATGTTACAGCGAATGGACTTCAGTCTTACTCTATTGGAAAAGATGGAAGTGAAAGACGAAGATTTTGATAAAGCGACAGAGGTTATTACCGATCCGATTCCTGTACTTTATCAGAGTGGCTATTTGACTATTAAAGGATATGAACCTCTCTTTCGTACATATACATTAGGTTATCCCAACGAAGAAGTTAAGATAGGCTTTATTGAGACTCTGATCCCTTCCTATCTCAATCAACCGACACGTGAAAGTAATTTTTATGTAGTCTCTTTTGTAAGAGACCTGATGAAAGGTGATATTGAGCAGTGCCTTCTTCGTACTCGTTCTTTCTTTTCTTCTATACCTTATGATTTGGAGAATAATCAGGAAAAGCACTATCAGACTATTTTCTATTTGTTATTCCGTTTGATGGGGCAATATGTGGATGTAGAGGTTAAGAATGCTATTGGTAGGGCTGATGTGGTAATCAAGATGCCTGATGCGATTTATGTGTTTGAATTTAAGGTAGACGGAACTCCCGAAGAAGCGTTGGCACAAATTAATAGTAAACAGTATGCCATTCCTTATGAGGTAGAGCATCGCAAGGTTGTTAAAGTTGGAGTGAATTTCGATAGTACAACGCGGACTTTGGGACAGTGGAAGATAGAATATTCTTAGTAGAAAGAAATTGAAGCATATATACTTGAAATCAAACATTTTCTGCTTACCTTTGTTAGCTTGAAACAAGATAACAAGAAAGGAGACGAACTTATGTCAAGTAATTATATTCGTTTCGATTGGGCTATGAAACGTTTATTGCGTAATAAAGCCAATTTTGCAGTTCTTGAGGGCTTTCTAACTACTCTTTTGAATGAAAAGATAATCATTCGGAAGCTTTTAGAGAGTGAAAGCAATCAAGAAGATGAGTTTGATAAGTATAATCGTGTAGATATGCTTGCTGAAAACTCGAAAGGTGAACTTATTCTGATTGAAGTTCAGAATAATAATGAGTATGCTTATTTTCAACGTATGCTGTTTGGTACTTCAAAATTAGTAACCGAGTATATTAATCGTGGAGAAGGTTATGATAAGGTACGTAAAGTATATAGTGTCAATATTGTCTATTTTTCTTTAGGTAGTGGCAAAGATACCGTATATCACGGTAAAACGGAATTCCGGGGAATTCATCAGGGAGATATGCTTGAACTGACTCCTTTTCAAAAACAAACTTTTAAAGTGGATACAGTAAGTCAACTTTATCCTGAATATTATATTTTGAAGGTCAATGATTTTAATCAGGTAGCTAAAAGTCCGTTGGAAGAATGGATCTATTATCTGAATACAGGTGATATTCCTGATAGTGCGACTGCTCCAGGTTTAACAGAAGCCCGTGAACGATTAAAACTTGACAAGATGACTAAAGCAGAGCTTGATGCTTACTATCGCCATTTGGATAATATTGTCATATTAAAAGATAATATATTTACGGAACGTGCAGAAGGACGTGCAGAAGGACATGCTGAAGGTCGTGTAGAGGGTCATGCTGAAGGACGTGTGGAAGGTATTAATGAAGGCCGTCTGGAAGAGAAAAGGGAAGCAGCAAGCAATATGAAGACTCTGAATATTCCTCTTGATGTTATTTCGCAAGTCACAGGCTTGTCCATAGAAGAAATAAAGGCGTTGTAATAAACGCCTCTATATAATTGTTAGTATCCTATATCATCTTAGACATGATATAGGATTTTTTTATATATGGAAGTCTTGAAATGAGAACATACATAAAAATTGGATATCTTATGCGTTTCTCCTGCTTGAATTTAAAACAGAGTCTTGTATGCGAATAAATATGTGAGTAATTAGGGATTGTGGAAATCCGTGGTGCTTTGTTTTTAGGTTATTTGGATACTTATTGTTTGCTGTAAAGAGGCTATTTGCGGATATTCGTTTGATTATTTGATAAGTACTTTCTTTTTGCTATATTTGATTTGGATGGAATATAGTGTGAAATAGCTGAAAATATACCGATAAATTTGGGTCTCACCGATGAATGTATTGTTCCTCGGTGAGGAAGGGAGCGACGCACACCGGGCAACGAGTCGTTCCTCGGTGAGGAACAAAGCTTAGTTAGCGGTAAATAATTCGTTTTTTATCCCTTATTTATGTAATATTTAGTCTGAAAACGGTATATTCTTGCATTGATTTATGCATTTATTTCTCTCTTTGCTTTTATTTTGATTTAATATTTATAGAGTAAATCTTAAAAATAGACTAATTTCTTTGGTTGGAAAGATTATTTTTGATATAACCAAAAACTCAAAATAGTGGTTCTTCGTCAAATTTGGTGGTAATCTCTTTTTTATTTCAACTGT
>NZ_QTMW01000037.1:0-57922 GCF_003604005.1 Bacteroides sp. OF03-11BH
AGTTGAAATAAAAAAGAGATTACCACCAAATTTGACGAAGAACCATATAAATGGTAATTATCTTGCACCTTGCACTTTTGACTGTTAATGGCTTGAATACGAATTGATTGGTGGCGTGCAAGATATGGTTGCAGATGCGTGTAAGATAAAGTGTCTTGCACGCATCTGTTTGTATTATGAAAGCCTTACAACATGGTAGAGAGTGCCTCGGTTGGCACGTTTGGAAGGTATATTGTGTTTGCAGAGTATCCGGCCGAATACGCTTGTCCGTTTATTAGACAATGATATAGTGCTGTTTTTGTTGATATCTTCCAGTATTTCTGCCGGAGAAAGCCATTCACCACCTTCTTCCTGCTCTTTGGCCGGACGAAAATAACGATAGAACAGTTGCTCTTCGGGTGTAGTCTGTTCAAACTCCCGGTTGTTTTCTGTCATCATCCGTTCCTCTTCCCGGTCAAACCAATAACGTTCGTTATGATCCAGTTCATACATGGCTTGTGCATAGAGTTGTTCATAATCTATGGCATGACTGTTGTCTATTGTATCCGTCACTTCTATACAGATAAAACGGCGGCTGCCCGAAGGATCGGTGAGCAAGTCTTTCTGGTTACTTGTAGCGATGAATGATGCATAGCGCCGCATTTCCAACACGGCATTCCCGTAGGGTTTACGCATATTTACCACCGGTTTTTGAAGAATATGTTTCAAGTATCCTTGCTGATTGGCGCTTATCTGGTCGAACTCGTCAATATTGATTAGTGCAAACCGGTTAAGGTACCTTTCGGCTTCCTTTTTCTGTGAGAAATCAATGCTGTCCGTATAATATGCCCGTATGGCAGGCGGGATAATGCTCCGGCAAAATGTAGATTTACGAGTTCCTTGTCCGCCGACCAATAGGGGAGACACATTGTTTGCATATTTTTTATCCGTTCCACGCCAGTGCATCACCATATTAAGGAACCAACGGTGAAACAATTCCGTCCAGTAGGGATTCTTACAGGGCACTGTTTGCGCCAGTCCACGGATACGGTCGCGTCCGTCCCAGACCGGGAGATGGTAAAGGAATTCTTCCAACGGATTGAATACCGGTACACGGTTGGAGTAGATATATCGGCTGATGTCTCTGTCCCACAAGGGGATACCTTCAGCTTGTGCGTCCAGTGCGATGCTGTTTAATACCCGTTTGTCAATCGGATTGAAGTAAAAACGGAATGAGTTTCGTTCGCGGTATTCCACCTCACCTATTTGGGTGTTGTAGCGGAATTCATAGCGTCGTTTCATAAATTCCTCGGTTTGAAAAGCCAGTGCCTGTTCTTTACCCAGGCTGCTTTTCTTGCCAAATCCTTCACACTCGTCATATACATTTCTGATTAACTGGCGGATAATCGCTTCCTGATTTCGCAAGTAGTAGTGAAAAATAGTACGTTTCACCGTTTCTTCTTCAGGAATACCCGACTGGAAACAGTTGACGGCCAATTGTGTCACTACTGCCTGAAAGTCTCCCTCTCTCGGGCGGGCGCCTTCATCTTCTGCTTTGTAAATCTCTTCATGAGTTTTCCTCAATGCCGCTTCAAAGAGCATAAATAGAGCTTTCTCCGTATCGTATTCCGGTACCGCTCGTGTCAGTGGCGACTTTTCCGAATGTACGGCTTCCCGATAAGATAGTTCCTCGGGCATTCCCATGGGCTGTGACAGATAAAACGGTACGGCATTCGGCCTGTACATGAGTTCTGTATCGTATGATAGTCGTGAATATTGTTCCAGCGTAGGTTCTTTCGATAAGATATTGAATGGAATTTGTGGTTGGTAACATTTCACGGCAAGCCGGTAGGCATGTGCATGGAATATTTCCGCTTCCTCTCTTTTTTGAGGAAGCGAATTGTCGGGGCGGGTAAATTTCACCCAGATCTTTACGCTCCGTTTGCTCGAACCGGTAAAAGCGCAGTACGTTTGCGGCTGTTCCCAAGCGAGTTGTTTCACTAATGCGATTTCTGAACTGCCTGCGAGCGGGCCGACGGTGAGTTCTACTATCCCGTTGTAACTTTTCATCTGTATGCCACCTTCCGTTCTGCGGAATTCTGCGGCAGGAAGAATCTTCGGCAATTTGTCTGCTTCATAGCAGCGTGAGTCGGGGAGGCTATATCGTAACACTTCTCTGAAAGCGGATACAGGCTGTGCCTTTGTTTCAGTTCGTGTTTTTTCTATCCATGTTTCAATTTCCATTGTAGTTAATGCAGTGGATTTGTCCTTGACTCTCAATTGAGTAACCTTCATCTTTTTTGTTGATTTAAATAGTTTATAAAGGTAACCATAACTATCCGGTCTGACAAGTAAATCCGGTTGTTTTATCCGTCAACTAGGACTTTTCCGTCATTACTGAACAGCTTGTTTCCGGTTGATTGCTGTTCCGGTTTGTTTCAAATGCTTGAAACACTTTGTTTAATTGCTTGAAACAAAGTGTTCACTATAGCGAAACACATTGTTTAGATATAGCAAACACTTTGTTCCAAAGCATGAAAACAGATTGTTTCTCGGCATGAACAACTCATTCTCTGCATAGATTCTATAAATTAATGCGTATCTTCCGTGGATGTAGTGCAGTTCTTTTTGAGTTTTATTCAGCGTGTAAGATATAGGTATCTTGCACGCATCTGCAACCGTATCTTGCACTCGATTAGAGTGTTGTATATTAGGGAAATAAGGCGAAAAAGTGCAAGGTGCAAGATGTTTCTGTGTTTTTCAAACTTTATTGTAGGGGGATTCAAGTGCACATCTTTACAAAAATAGAGGGGAACTCCTGAATGAATCCATTTGTTCCCCTCGAGGGTATAGCTAGCCTCTGTCTCTTATATTTTCAAAGGCAAGTAGTAACATCTAAATGTTACGTTTTCGACTTTGCAGTCGTTCGGGTGCCGCTCCATCCGAATTGACTTGCCTTTGTGATTATTGCTAATTTGTCGTTTAATTGCAAATTTATAGGCACAAAAAAAGCGGAGAGCATTTGCCTATCCGCCAGTGAGGGAGTCGAAGCCCTAAACACACACACAGGAAACACCCCCCGCATATTGCAAGGAGCATTTATCTGCTTCTCTGTGTGTTTGGAATTTTCGACTTTTCACTAGCACAGAAATCAGCTAAACGCTTTTTTTCTTAAAACAAACAATACAGTCGCACTACGACTGATTGTGCAAAGATAACAATTAATTAAGTTATACAGTCTTTCATCCTATGTTTTTTTCTCTGTGCAGAGTGTTTTTGTTCTATGTTCCATAAAATCGTTTGAAATAGTCTGGTTCCCTTGCTATGACTATATCTCATAAGATTCATATCGTTTATTTTTTATATTTTTACTAAACCTCTCGGAGTTGTGCGAATTATTATTATTTTTGCCTCACATAATTTCTAAACAATAATTAAATTATTTATTCGTATGAAAAAGGCCTTATTATTATTCGCTTTAGTAGCGATAAGTGCGGTGAGTATCAATGCTCAAGACAATCTGAAATGGGGTGTGATGGCAGGTATGAATGTTAGTAAATACACCATTACAGGTTTTGACAGCAGGATAGGTTTTCACGCAGGTGTTAAAGCGGAAGTGGGATTGTCGCAGGCTTCGAATGGCGGTGGTGCTTATATGGATTTCGCTGCATTGCTCACATTGAAAGGTGCTAAAGTTGATGGCGGATCACTTGCAAGTATAACATTTAATCCATACTATCTGGAAATACCGATACGTGTAGGATATAAATATGCTGTGAATGATGATTTCTCATTATTTGGTAGTGTAGGTCCTTATATGGCTGTCGGACTGTTTGGAAAAGCAAAAGCGAAGGTAGATGGTGATTATTTTGATTTCGATGAAATAGGAGGCAATTCTGCATCCGAAGATATATTTGGAGACGATGGTCTGAAACGATTCGACTTCGGTCTTGGACTGAAAGCCGGGGTTGAGTTCAGCAAGAAATATCAGGTTGCCATAAGTTATGACTTTGGACTTGTTGAGGTAATCAAAGAAGTAGGAATGAAGAACAGAAACCTGATGATCTCATTGGGATATATGTTCTAAAACGGATTTTGCAACTTTGTTGCATAAATCATTTGTTACCTTTGCGTCAACTAAATGATGAATGTTATGGGACATTGTAGTTGTGGCGCTCATTCATGCGCAGCAGAAAAAAAGGTTGATGCAAAGGTTTCGGTATTCCATGAATATGGGAAAGTGATATTTTCTCTCCTGCTTCTGGCAGGTGGAATAATTATGAATGCTCTCGATTTAGCATTCTTCCGTGAAGGATCTGTAGCCTTGATATGGTATATCGTGGCCTATCTTCCGGTAGGAATTCCAGTGATGAAAGAAGCCTGGGAAAGTATCAGGGAAAAAGACTATTTCAGTGAGTTCACTCTAATGATTATAGCTACTTTGGGAGCTTTCTATATTGGTGAATATCCGGAAGGAGTAGCCGTGATGTTATTCTATACAGTAGGAGAACTGTTTCAGGATAAAGCGGTAGATAAAGCCAAACGTAATATCGGAGCCTTATTGGATGTAAGACCCGAGAAAGCATTAGTGCTCCGGGAAGGCAATCTTGTTATTGAAAGCCCTAAAAAGATAAAAGTCGGTGAAATCATAGAAATAAAGGCAGGCGAACGGGTACCATTGGATGGAACCATGCAGAATGAAGTGGCTGCCTTCAATACAGCCGCATTAACGGGGGAAAGCGTTCCTCGTAATATTCGGAAAGGTGAAGAAGTACTTGCCGGAATGATTGTAACCGATAAGGTTATCCGGCTTGAGGTAACGAGACCTTTTGATAAGAGTGCACTTGCCCGAATATTGGAACTTGTTCAGAATGCTTCCGAACGTAAGGCTCCGGCTGAATTGTTTATTCGTAAGTTTGCGCGCATTTATACACCTATTGTTATAGCGCTTGCAGTGTTAATTGTTTTGTGTCCATTTGTTTATTCACTTATTAATCCTCCATTTGTATTTGCATTTAATGATTGGCTATACAGAGCTTTGGTCTTTCTGGTGATTTCGTGTCCCTGTGCGTTGGTGGTTAGTATTCCGTTGGGCTACTTTGGGGGAATTGGAGCGGCATCCCGGTTGGGAATTTTATTCAAGGGTGGTAATTATCTGGATGCTATCACTAAGATCAATACAGTGGTATTCGATAAAACTGGAACCCTGACAAAAGGAACCTTTGAAGTACAGGCCTGTAAAAGTGCAGGCGAGGTTTCGGAAGAAGAATTAGTGAAACTGGTTGCTTCGGTAGAAAGTGATAGTACTCATCCGATTGCCAAGGCTGTTGTGAATTATGCGAAAGAACAAAACATTGAATGTGTAGCTGTTACCGGTACAAAAGAATTTGCCGGCTATGGTTTGGAAGCAACGATAGACGGGGCTATGGTTCTGGTCGGTAATTGCCGGTTACTGTCTAAGTTTGATATATCCTATCCAAAAGAACTGCTGGAAATAACGGATACCATCGTGGTCTGTGCTGTTGGAAACCGTTATGCAGGTTATCTGCTGCTGGCTGATGCCCTGAAAGAGGACGCAAAGGTAGCTATTGACAATTTAAAAGCTTTAAATATTGAAAACATCCAGATACTATCCGGTGATAAACAGAGTATTGTTACTAACTTTGCAGAAAAGCTCGGTATATCGAAAGCTTATGGTGACCTGTTGCCGGAAGGAAAAGTGAATCATCTGGAAGAGCTGCGGCAGGATGAGGCAAACCGGATCGCATTTGTCGGTGATGGAATGAACGATGCACCGGTGCTCGCTCTAAGTCATGTTGGCATTGCTATGGGAGGACTGGGTAGTGATGCGGCTATTGAAACAGCCGATGTCGTGATACAGACAGACCAGCCGTCGAAGGTAGCCGAAGCTATCAAAGTAGGAAAACTGACACGAAGAATTATTTGGCAGAATGTATCACTGGCATTTGGAGTGAAATTACTTGTATTGATTTTGGGAGCCGGTGGAATTGCTACTCTTTGGGAAGCTGTCTTTGCAGATGTGGGTGTTGCGCTACTTGCCATTATGAATGCTGTCAGAATACAGAAAATGATAAAATAGGAGAAAGATGGAAGAAGATATTTATTTGGATAAGTTGGATAGAAGAGGTATCAAGCCAACTGCCATAAGGCTTCTGGTGATAAAAGCGATGATGCAGGCAGAGCGTGCGGTGTCATTGCTCGATTTGGAAACACTGCTCGATACAGTCGATAAATCGACTATATCCCGTACCATCGCTCTCTTCTTGTCTCATCACCTCATACATAGCATAGACGATGGGAGCGGCTCGTTGAAGTATGCCGTTTGCGACAACTCCTGCAATTGTGTGGTACAGGATTTACATTCGCATTTTTATTGTGAGAAATGTCATCGTACATTCTGCCTGGAAGGTACACATATCCCGGTGATTGATTTGCCTAAAGGATTTACTTTGCATAGTATAAACTATGTACTAAAAGGAGTTTGTTCCGAATGTACTTCTCAAAAATGACAGATATTTTATAAACTTCGATGCGCAGTTTTATTCCATTCACTAATTTGGATAGGATAATCACTATATTTCGCACTTTGAGTACCTGTAACTTCAGTTTAGGTACTTTCCCCATTTTGTCTATTTTTTTAATTGACGAATTATCCCCAACTTTGCATAGTCATTTGAATTGGAGTCTTGAAAGATTTATAGACTAAGTGGGGGGTATATGTGATATGTAAGTAATTGGAATAAAAGCCGAAAAAGAGATGTATTTTCTCTTTTTCGGCTTTTTGCTAATATTGTTTGATTAGTCAATATTGGGATTCAATGCGTGCCAGTCTTTAATAGCTGGGATGATCCCCATTTCAATCACTTCATCACGAAGTTTGCATAAATGCTCGTAGCTTTTTTCCAATTCTTCCTGTTCGGCAGGAGTTCCGGCTACTTCTTTATAAGTGACGCCGTCTTTAGTTATTGAAGTTTCCATCGCCATCATGATATGGTCGAACTTACTGTTAGAAACATACGTTCCGGCAGGCCAGCGGAAAGGTTGTCCACCCATAGCAGCGGCAATCATTTCGATAGAAAGATAAGCCGGGCTTTGGAAAGAAGAACGACCGCGCAGGTCGATAATATGCTTACCACCCTGGATGACACGTACTTTCAGTGCTTCCCAATCTGCCAATGGAAGACGGGTAGTGCCGATGAAATCGGTCAAAGGCTCTCCTTTTATTTTGGTTGTAGATGCGAATACAGCCATTTGTTCGCCATGACCACCATACGTACGGCAATTCTGAATGTCGGAAGCCGGGATATGGAAGAATTTCACCAGTTCGTTTTGCAGACGGGTGCTGTCCAAGGCAGCCAGTGTAGAAACTTGAGAGGGTTTCAAACCTGAATACAACAAAGTAATCAATCCGGTGATGTCTGCAGGATTAAAGATCACAACGATATGTTTTACGTTTGGGCAATATTGATGAACATCTTTACCGAATTGAGCGGCAATTTCTGCATTTCCCTTCAGCAAATCTTCGCGGGTCATACCTGCTTTACGGGCAGCTCCACCGGAAGAGACAATGTAAGAAGCTCCTGTCAGCGCTTCTTTGATATCGGAAGTAAATGTAAGGTTGACACCTTCAAAACCGCAGTGATACAATTCTTCAGCTACTCCTTCCAGAGCCGGGGCAAATGGATCATACAGGCAAATATTCGGAGTGAGTCTCATCATCATGGCTGTTTGTGCCATATTGGAGCCGATCATTCCGGCAGCTCCTACAATCGTAAGTTTCTCGTTGGTTAGAAATTCCATAAGTTTATATGTTTAAAGGTGAATAATTTACTTTTTCTTTTTGTCGCTACAAAGTTAACATATTAGAAAGCAGATTGTTCATTGCAAATAGTTTTGCCCGATAACGAAAAGTTATGGCTGACTGTTTGAGAGATCTATTCAAAATAGATTATCTTTGTGTCTTATTACAATAAATAGATAAGAATATGAGCATCGAATTAGAAAAGTTCAATCAGCTTGAAGTCGTGAAAGAAGTAGATTTCGGCGTATATCTCGATGGTGGGGAAGAAGGTGAGATTTTGTTGCCTACCCGCTATGTGCCCGAAGACTGTAAGATAGGAGATTTTTTGAACGTGTTTCTTTATCTGGATATGGATGAAAGACTGATTGCTACGACGCTGACTCCGTTGGTGCAGGTAGGTCAGTTTGCCTGTCTGGAAGTCTCCTGGGTGAATCAATACGGAGCTTTCCTGAACTGGGGATTGATGAAAGACCTGTTCGTTCCGTTCAGTGAGCAGAAGATGAAAATGCAGGTTGGGCGGAAATATGTGGTCCATGCGCATTTGGATGAAGAGAGTTATCGTATTGTGGCTTCAGCAAAGGTGGAACGTTATCTGTTGAAAGAAAAGCCGGAATATACTCCGGAAGCAGAAGTGAATATCCTTATCTGGCAGAAGACGGATTTGGGCTTTAAAGCGATTATAGATAATAAGTATAGCGGTTTGCTGTATGAAAATGAAATATTCTGTCCGTTGGAAACAGGAATGGAGATGAAAGCTTTTGTGAAACAGGTGCGTGAAGATGGTAAGGTAGACCTGATTCTTCAGAAACCCGGTTTTGAAAAGATTGACGATTTTTCGAAAACGCTGCTCGACTATATCAAAGCGCATGGAGGACGGATCAACTTGAATGATAAAAGTCCTGCGGAAGATATTTATGACACGTTTGGTGTTAGCAAGAAAACCTTTAAGAAAGGAGTGGGCGACTTGTATAAGAAACGTCTGATTACCTTGCATGAGGATGGCATTGCTTTGGCGGATTCCTAAACAGAATAGGGATTTCCCTACATACGAATAGAGAGAATCATTGGGGTGGGGAGTTTCCTCACCCTATTTTTGTGCTATCAGATTAAAGATATAAATAATAAAAACTAGATAAGCTATGCGTAAGATTATAATAAGTTTCTGCATCCTGTTCGCTGCCCTCTCCTTACAAGCGCAGTCTGTTAACGGAATCCGTATCGATGGCGGGAATACTCCGATTCTTGTTTACCTGGGAGGGAACCAGATATGTTTACCTACTACTACCTGCTTTATAGCCAATTTAAATCCCGGACATTATACTGTTGAAGTGTTTGCCACCCGCTTTACCCGTGCGGGAGAGCGAGTATGGAAAGGAGAAAAATTATATAAAGATCTCGTTTATTTTGATGGGAGAGGAGTGACAGAAATATGGGTAGACGGACGTGATAACATGCGCCCGGAAAGACCCAGCCGTCCCGAACAGGGAGAACATCGTCCGGGATATGGTTACAACAGGGTGATGAACGATCAGCTCTTCCAAACGTTTTATAAAGAGATGAAGAATGAGCCTTTTAAAGATGACCGTATGAAGTTGCTCAATGCTGCATTGGCTGGTTCTGATTTCACATCTGCCCAATGTCTCCAACTGACCAAACTATATACATTCGATGATGACCGGATGGAGATTATGAAGATCATGTATCCCCGGATTGTAGATAAGGAAGCTTTCTTTACGGTGATTAATACCCTGACATTTGGCTCCAGTAAGGAAAAGATGAAGGATTTTATCATAGGGTACGGTAAACGTTGATACTATTAACTAAAAACGATACGGTTATGAAAAAGATACATATTATGCTGTGTTTGGCATTGGGAATATTGGTCAGTGGCTGTTTTACCAGCTATGTGTCTACCAAACAGATGATGGGTATATATCAGGGAATGACTCAATCGCAGGTAGAGTCCGTTTTAGGAAAACCTGATTTCCGGCGTTTTGACGGTGATATGGAAGAATGGGAATTCCATCGTGATAACGGTACGCCTGTACTTACTTCGGAACCTGTGACGATAATCGTTCAGTTTGTAAATAGAGAGGTGGTTAGTATGGATACGTTCAAAGGTTATGGCAGACCTGCACCGATGCATTCCGTTGTAGTACCGCCTGCTGTGAACACTACCGTTGAAGTCTTTCCTAATCATGAACAAGTGGAAGAAGCTCGTTTGATGACTGATCCGGAGTTTGATGAATTTATCAATAAGCTCAAAATAACGGTTATGAATGAAGACCAGAAGAAGCTTGTCGATCGGATGTTGAGAACGTATGATGTCACTTCAAATCAATGTGTGAAAATAGTGAAGGAGATTTCGTATACTCCTGACCAGGTGGAGATGATGAAGAAGCTGTATCCTTATGTAAGGGATAAAAGAAATTTTAATAAGGTGATCGATATTTTATTTTCTAATGCATATAAAGATGAGATGCGTAAGTTTATTGAGGAATATCATCAGAATAATAAATGATAGGAGATTGAATTATGAAACGAATACTGTTTTTACTCTTTGCTGTCGGTCTGACTGCCAATATGACCGTAATGGCTGGAATGAGCACTAGCAAGGTACGTAAGGAGACGCGTTTTCTTACCGATAAGATGGCATATGAATTGAGCTTGAGTACACAGCAATATAATGATGCGTATGAAATTAATTACGACTTTATTTATTCTGTCCGTAATATCATGGATTACGTAGCACGTGGTTACGAATGGGCATTGGATGATTATTATGAAGCGTTGGATATCCGTAACGACGATCTTCGCTGGGTATTGAGTGATGCACAGTATCGCCGGTTCCTCGGTGCCGGGTATTTCTATCGGCCAATCTATGTAACCGGAGGGAAATGGAGTTTCAGGGTTTATGTTAATTACCCGAATCGTAGTTTGTTTTATTTTGGTGTGCCTTACCATTACCGTACTTATTGTGGAGCACATTATCGTCCACACTTTCACCATGTGAGTTATTATCGGGGCAGATATACTAATTTCAACCATTATTCTGCACCGCATCGGGTGAGAGATCAGCGAGTATTCCACTCTTATCGTCGTTCGGATTTCGGTTCTGTCCGGTTCCGTCCGAATACTTCCACTCGTCCGCATAATGCACCGACACGTCCGGGTAATTCTTCCCGTCCGGGTTCATCGACAACGCGTCCTGGTACGTCTCGCCCAAGTACCTCTACTCGTCCTGATACTTCTACTCGTCCCGGAACGACAACAAGACCTGGTACGTCAACACGTCCCCGTCCGGAATCTGGAGGAGATCGACCTTCGACTTCTGTCAGACCATCTACACCGTCCGGAAGTGGAAGACCTGGTAACAATGTTGCTCCTGATAAAAATGGGAATACGAATAGAGTAGAAAGTGATCGTAATTCTGGTCGTCGTCCGGAAACAGGTTCCGGTTCTTCAAGCTCTAATCGCAGACCAACAAGCGGAAGTTCAACTGGTTCCAGTTCCTCCAATCGTGAAAGTGGAAAAACAAGTAGCAGTTCGAGAGAAAGTTCAAGTAAACGAAACGATAGTGGTTCCTATAATAGAAATAACAGTTCCGAGAGAAATAATAGCTCTTCCGGTTCCAGTCGCGGTAGTTCCAATCGTAGTAGTTCCAGTCGCAGTGATTCTGGTCGCAGTAGCGGTAGTACTACCAGTCGTAGCAGCAGTACCACTTCTAACCGGAGTAGCGGTAGCTCGAGCTCTACCCGGAGCAATGTTTCTAGTGGACAAACAGAAAGACGCTCTTCTTCCGGAAGTACGAGAAGCAATAGCACTCAAAGTTCTTCCCGTTCCTCTGAAAGAAACAGCAGCAGTTCAAGAAGATAACCTATTCCTTTATTATTTATATCAATCTCATTACTCCTCAGCGGAAGGAGAACTAGACTCCGGGTTTTCACCGGCTAGACTATTCCGGGCAGCGCCCGTAACTTGGATATCGGGGCGGATACTATCCGCCTCGATTTCACTTATTACTCCTTTCTGTGCAAGCCGCTTGGCTATCAACTTATAATAGCCTTCCATATTCTCCTTTAACTGTCCGCCTTCAGCAAAAGAGCTGCGGAAATGCTTGGGCTTCGGGATAATGGAAGCCAGGAAAATACTTTCTTCCGTGTTCAGTTGTGAAGGGCGTTTATTGAAATAATAAGCAGAAGCTTCCTGAATACCATAAACGAGCGGTCCCCATTCAACAATGTTCAGATATACTTCGTACATGCGTTCTTTAGAAGTTAATCTTTCATTTTCTATTAGCCATACAATCAATGCCTCTTCCAATTTACGTGCAAAGTTCTTATTACGGTTCAGGAATACATTCTTTACGAGTTGCATGGTGATCGTGCTTCCTCCACGTGCAAAGCGTTTCACTTGCAGGTCGTAAATCAATGCTTCCCGTAGGGCGTCGGGCAGGAAACCGCGATGGTAAAAGAATGCTCCGTCTTCACTTTGCATAACGGACATTCTTAGGATGGGTGAAATGCTATCCAATGGTGTAAAGTGTTTGCACGAGGGACCAATAGGAAAAGTCCGCACCGGTATTCCATTCTCATAAGCTGTATAAATGAACTCGCCGGACATTTTGGAGAGTGAAGTGGCTCCATAGCTTGTGATGCGGAAGTCTTTCTCTTTCAGTTCGGATTCCAGTTTGAGACTATCTAGTTGTGCAAAATCAATATCTAATAGAAAATGATAGGCCAACTCGCCACTTGTCTTGATGCCTTCCAGATTGCTGAATAATCCTTTGGGGAGAGAGCTGAACAGATCATCTGCCGGAAACCAGGATTTGTTGACCGCAGCAGTGAAATGCCAGTTTCCTTTCTCTTTCTCGGCTCGCAAATAAGGATGAAACTGGAGTTTGTTGAAATCAACAATGGTCGTGCTATCCAGCTCGAGTGAGTGCCCGCTTATGTTCATCTCGTAACAGAGTTGTCCACGATTGAGATGAATTACTTCAGGAGAGAGAGCTTTATGAAATACGTCAAGTCCGTTCACTCTCGCTTTTCCTTTGAGGAGCAGTTGATTGGATGCACGCTTATCTTTAGTCATATTATAAGATAGGGTGTCGAAAGTGACTTCTGCTCCAAAACGGCGGGTAATATAAGGTAGTGAGATTTTTCTTTTTTCCGGGGCAAAGAGAGATGCTTTTAATGTATAGTCTCTTCTGTTTAGTTCGCCGGTCGCTTCCCATAGTTGTTGAGGAAGTGTATCTTCTTTTATCTGAATGGTTGATTGGAAATGATTGTTCTCAATAATAAAAGAAGGAATGTTGACTGCAACGAAATTACTATCTTTACGTTCGGTTATATTGATTTGCCTGAGTTGCCCGTTTTCAGGCAGGAAACCGTAAATGAGGTTTAATATCCGGTCAATACGGTTGGCATAGTCACTTTCTATGACAGGTTGGAGTTCTGCTTCTTGTTGCCGTTTAAAGAACAGGAAATCGTAGTTAGCTATGCTATCATGCTTGATGAAGTTGATTGCAAGGCCATTCATAAGCACATTCCGTACTTCGATTTCTCCTTTTAGCAATTCCCAAAAACTTAGTTTTACATTGACGGATTGTAATGTCAGGAGGGTATCCCGTTGGTTGGGAACAATAGAAAGTCCTTGTAAAGCCACTTCATTGTAGCCTTTCATTCGTAACTCCTGATAATGAATTTGTAGACCGTATGTTTGTTCGGCACGTGTAGCTCGTTTGTCAACGATATGGCATAAAATGACATTGCGGAATGCAAAGAGACAAATAAGGCTGGTAAGCAAGATACCGGTAGCCGATAGAATGATAATTCTTTTTTTGCTGGACGTTTCCATCTTCTTTTTCTTGATATGATAATCGCTGCAAAGGTAGATAATAATTCGGGCAACAAGCGGAGTATTTTCCCATTTTTAGAGTTATATTCATCAGTAGAAAGAAGAAAATGCGAAAAAAATGGTTAGTTGTTCGCTTTTAAGCGTACAACTGTTCGTTTTCGTACACCGTTCTGTTTTATGATTTCCTTGATTATTAGTTAGTTATCGTTTTGGCACGCTCGTTGCATCTCTATAGTCGCAAGCGGACAACGAAGAAAAATGAAAAAAACTTCAGAAGGTTGCAACCGTTTGAGACGCTTGATCCGTCTAATAAACAGAAGAACAAAAACAGAATGTTGAACAAATAAAAAATATACAATTATGAAGACTACAGTATTATTCAGAATGATCGTTTTAGTTGCTATGGTATTTGCAGGAATCGCTAATACAACAGTGAAGGCACAGGGTAATAACTTCATTACTAATGAAGAAAAAGTAGATGATCTTGTAGTATCGAAAGTGATTTACAGACTCGATGGTTCTCTCTATCGCCACATGAAATATGATTTTACCTATGACGATCAGAAGAGAATGTCCTCCAAAGAAGCTTTCAAATGGGATGCTTCTACTGAAAAATGGATACCGTACTTTAAAATTGATTATACTTATTCATCTAATGAAATCACTTTGGTATATGCACGCTGGAATGACTCTCACAGAGCTTACGACGCATCTGTTGAAAAGAGCGTTTATGAACTGAACGACGCTAATATGCCGGTTGCTTATATGAACTATAAATGGAATGATAAATGGATTGAAGAATCCGCTGCTAGCTGGACTATGAATGTATCTACTCCGGCAACTAATGAAGCAACTCTGCTGACTGCCAGCAGATAAAAATAAATCGGAGTTGTGAAACTCCTTCTCTCTCTTTTAATTTAACTACATTAAAAACGGTGGATTTCCTTATGGGATAATCCACCGTTCTGTTTTTCTAATGAACAGTTACGATTAGCTTTTGTAACTCTTCAATATCTATTTAACGAGTGGTAGATATTCTCCATAACCTTCCTCTTTCATTTTATCTTTCGGGATAAAACGAAGTGAAGCGCTATTGATGCAATAGCGTAATCCACCTTTCTCTTTCGGCCCATCTGTGAATACGTGTCCCAAATGAGCATCTCCGGTTTTACTGCGTACTTCCGTACGTATCATGCCGTGCGAAGTATCTTTCTTTTCTGCGATTAGATCTTTTTGAATCGGTTGGGAAAAGCTTGGCCACCCGCAACCTGAATCAAACTTGTCGGTAGAGACAAACAGAGGTTCTCCGGTAGTAATATCCACATAAATGCCGGGACGATGCTCATTCCAGTATTTATTGTGGAAAGCAGGTTCAGTGGCATTCTTTTGGGTTACGGCATATTGTTCCGCCGACAATTCCTTACGAAGGGTTGCATCATCCGCTTTTTGATACGCTTTAGCTTTCGGCGCATTCGCTTTGCGTGCCATTTCGAATAAAGCGGGATTGATATGGCAGTATCCACCCGGATTTTTATCCAGATAGTCCTGGTGGTAAGTCTCTGCCGGATAGAAATTTGTCAATGGCTTTACTTCTAGGACGATAGGAGTTTTATATTGCGCGGATAATAGTTGAATCGCCTGCTTGATGACAGGGAGATCTTCTTTATCTACATAATAAATTCCGGTTCTATACTGCGTTCCCCGGTCATTACCTTGCTGGTTGAGGCTGGTAGGATCGATTGTCTTGAAATATAGATCGAGCAGTAAATTCAAATCTACCGTTTTCGGATCATAAACCACCTTTACTGTTTCGGCAGCATTGGTTTTTCCTGAACAGACCTGTTCATAACTCGGATTGGCAACATTACTGTTGGCATACCCTACCTGAGTATTTTCTACTCCTCGAATTTGTTTCAGGAAATGTTCTGTCCCCCAGAAACATCCTCCCGCAAAATAGATTTCTGCTTGATTCTTCATTGGTTTAGCAACTCCTAAAAATGTATTACTAATCATTACAATCACTAGGACGATAAAATACTTCATATCCGTTAGTTCTTTCTATAATAACGAATGAACCAACGGATATGTTTTAAGGAACTACTATACTAAACTCAACTTTATTTTTTTTCATTCAATGACCTGTCCTTTGTAGAAATCCAGAATTTTAGTCCGGAACAGGTAGTCATATTTTGCCTGCAACTTATCCGAAAGAGCTTTCGTCAGATTAAGTTTGGCTTCATTGTATTCCACAAAGGTAGCCTTGCCGTTATTGAACTTCTCACTCATCAGGCGGAAAGATTCTTCGTTGGCTTTTACTGCCACTTCACTGGAGTTGTATTTACTTTCTGCTGCCAGAGCATTGTACCAGGCTTGCTGAATTTCTTTATAGAGTATTTTTTTACTGTTATCCAACTTCAAGGATAAATCTATTTGTTGCAAACGAGCGGTGCGTACCCGGTTTCTTGTGGCAAAACGGTTGAAGATTGGCACGCTCAAATTAAATCCTATATATTTATTCAGATTGTTTTTCATCTGACTGCCGAAGCTGCTCTCTGATCTTCCGCTAACCGTATAATAATTACTTCCCAGACCGGCACTGAAAGAGAGTTGTGGATAAAACGCACTTTGGGCAATACGAATACTATTAAGACTACCTTGTAAACGATATTCTGCAGCCTTAATGCTTGGTTTGTAAGTAAGCGCCTGTGTATATATGTCATCCGGTGGAGTGAGAGATTCGAACTCTAATTCTTCCTTAGGGCTTTCGAGTACAAATCCTTCAGGCGTGGGTAATTCCAAGAGTTGGGTGAGATCCAGTAAGGACAGTTTGTACGTATTGTCTGATTGTACAGCAGTCATTTCATCCTGTGCAACACGGGCTTGTGCTTCGGCCACTTCAGAAGAGGATGCCTTACCCACTCCCTGAAGACCTTGAATACGTTTTAACTGGTCTTTGCTTAAATCGACCTGATTATGAGCAATCTTACTTAATTCTTGATTGAATAAAACCTGTAAATAAGCCGAAGTGACATTGATTGCAATATCCTCTCTGGCTTTATTCAAATCTTCTATGGCAGCTTTTAAATCCAGTTTGGCAAGTGAATATTGGTTGGACAGTTGCAAACCGGTAAATATAGGTACGTTTGTTCCCAAGCTGAAACTGGTATTGGCGCTGTTGATGTCACTATACGAGTTGTCTATCGGAGAAGCAGTACGGCCCCAACTCCAGTTTTGGCTGGCACTACCGCTCAAATTCGGAAGGCGTGCCCATTTAGTAGTGTTTACACTCACTTTGCCTGCTTCGACATTATTGGCCGATTGACGGATTTCTATATTATGCTCAATGGCATAGTCGATACATTGCCGCAGCGTCCACGCTTGCGAAGAGTTGTTCTGTGCCTGGATGGAGGTGATTCCGACTCCGGCAAGCAGAATGGCTGATATGGTTTTACGAATTATTTTCATCGGATTCAATTATTTATCTTTTTTCTCTGCACCACGTATTTTGTCCTGAATGGTTACCCCTTTCTTGATTTCTATCTTGATTCCATCACTCATACCGGCAGTCACCTGTGTACGCTGGAACTTTTGTTCGGGCACTGAATCTGTCATGATGTACACAAATGTAGAGTCACCACTAAATTCAACAGTGCTTTCGGGCACTGCCAATACCTGATTGGCTTTTTGTAATACGATTTCCGCATTAGCCGAATATCCGGAACGAATCTGAACAGAATCCGGAATGGTAATCGCAGCCTTGATTTCAAACTGGTTGGCTCCATTGGTTTCCACCCCTTTCGGAGAGATATATTCCAGAATGGCATTGAAAGTCAGATTCTGTAAGGCTCCGATGGTCAGCTTGATTGGCATTTGTTCGTGGATACGTCCCACTTCTGTTTCATCAATATTGCCGCGGAAAATCATATCGTTCATGTTGGCTACCGTAGCAATCGTGGTTCCATCATTGAACGTATTACTCATAATCACCGAATTACCAGCTTTTACAGGTACGTCCAGGATTAACCCGTCAATGGTAGAGCGAATCATCGTGCTACTGAAAGAGGCACTGTTTTTGGTAATTCCTTCTTTTACGATTTCCAGATTGTCTTTGGCCGTCTGTCTCTCTTCGCGAGCCTGTTTCAAAGCCACTTCACTTTTCTCGTATTCCTCCCGGCTAATTAACTGACCGTCATACAACTTCTTCACACGGGCGAAATCCGTTTCTGCCTGGGTTGCATTAATTTCTGCCAGGCGCACACGGCTTTCTGCAGAATTCAGTTGTCCGAGTTCAGGGATTACTTTTACTTTGGCAATAACTTCCCCTTTTCTTACAGCTTGTCCGGCTTCTTTATATACTTCGTCGATAATACCCGAAATTTGCGGTTTGATTAAAATTTCGTCTCTCGGTTCCACTTTTCCGGTAGCTACTGTAGTTTTTTGGAGGTCAGTCATTTCCGGTCTAACTGTTTCGTAAGTGATTACCTTAGGCTTGGATTTCTGATAAAGGAATACGAATGTTCCGACAAGAATGATAGCAATGACTACCAATAATGTGATTTTCAGATACTTTTTCATGATTTTATTTATAATTTTATTATTTACGATTGATGATTGAAACTAAACTCCTCACATATCCAGATAACTGTTCCACTTCCTTATTCATCCCGAATCGCCTCAATCGGTTTGATAGCCATGGCCCGGTAAGCAGGTGCCAGACCTGCCAACATTCCCAGTGCGATTAGAAGGGCACAAGTACCGATTGCCAGTCCGAAAGTAACTTGAAAACGGGTGTCCCCTCCGTCAGCGTTGGCTCCCATTTCTACAAGTTGCAACACCATGACGGCAAAGGATATTCCACACATTCCTGCAATGGTGGTAAGTACCATACTCTCTGATAGAATTTGTTGCAGAATATCTTTCGGCCGTGCACCGATCGCCCGGCGGATACCGATTTCTGTGGTACGTTCTTTAACGGTCACCATCATAATATTGGATACTCCGATGGCACCTGCCAGCAAAGTTCCCAATCCTACCATCCAAACAAGTATGTTGATACCGGTAAACAGGTTATCGACCATAGAGAACATAGCTTCGGCATTCAGGCACATAACAGCCTGTTTGTCATCCGGGGAGATATAATGTGCGGCTTTAATGACCTGTTCCATTTTGGGTTGTATTTCAGACACTTTGACTCCATGCTTCGCAGTGAAACAGATCACATCAATTCGTCCTCCCAGATTATATGTTTGCTGCATCGTAGTAAAAGGAAGAGTGACGGCCTCCGAAGCCCGTCCCTGTATATTCATGTCCCCTTCGGAAGAAGACATGCCAATCACTTGATAATAAATGCCATCTACTCTTACATATTTGCCACACGGGTCTTCTCCCGGTTTGAAAAGACTTTCATAAATTCGTTTTCCGATGACACATACTTTGCGTGCTTCCTTTATATCCACCTCATTGATGAACCTGCCGTATGCCATTTCCTGTGATTCAATGTGGAGATAATCCGGATACAATCCTTTCACGCTACAATCATATTTCTTATCTTCGTATACGGCTTTGGAACCCCAACGGGCTACGGACGGAGTAATGATCTCCACCTCTTTCACTTGGGAGCGAAGACGGTCGATGTCGGTAGATTCCAGATTCCACCATCTTCCTTTGCGGAAGCCTTTGTAAGCCTCGCCCGTTCTTTGCGAGACAAGGAAACCGGAATTGGTGGCAAATCCTTCAAAGTTTTTTTTCATCATGTCCTCCAATCCTTGCCCGCCGCCGATAAGGGCTACGAGCATAAAGATTCCCCAGAAAACACCGAATGCAGTCAGCAGGCTTCTCGTTTTATTTCTTGTAATGGTAATGAGGATTTCCTCACAGGTATCCATGTCTATTCTCATAGTCTTAATCTGCTCTAAGTGCTTCGATCGGTCGGATGCTAACTGCTTTTCGGGCAGGGAATAATCCGGCTAACGTACCAGCTATTATTAATGTGAGTGTAGCCTGTATGGCGATTCTTATATCTACTGTCGGATTCAGGAAAACGGTTTCCGTCCACATTCCGGTGTCCATGGTCTGATTGCCGAAAGCGCTGTTCATCCATTCGGTCACTCCGATACCGGCTACCATCCCGATATATCCGAATATGGTGGTGATGGTGACACTCTCTACAATAATCAACCAGAGAATGGAAAGCGGTTTGGCTCCCAAAGCCTTACGAATACCAAACTCGCGGGTACGTTCTTTGACGGTAATCAGCATGATGTTGGAAACTCCAACGATTCCGCTAAGTAACGTAAAGATGCCGATTACCCAGATGGCGATACGCAGCATGCCCGAACCTTTTTGCTGTTGCAGATAGTTGGTAAACCGGTTCCATATCCAGATAGCACTGTGGTCCGTTGGGTCAAACCGATGGTTGGCTCCCAATACTTTACGGTAATGGGCTTCAAAAGCCTCATTAGCCTCTACTGTTTCCAGATTTTTGGTAGTCATGACCAGGTTATTCAGTTTGTCTCCTTTATTATAAATCGTTTGTAGAGTGGTAAAAGGAATGTAGGCATCGCTGTCTCCGCTATCTCCTTTATCATTATAAAGACCTACTACCTGATAAACCACATTTCCGGCGTTGACAAACTGTCCGATTGGCTCGGTATGAGTCTTGTTAAAAAGGATTTCTGCTGTTTTCTTATGGAGTACAATTACTTTCCGGCGTTCCTTGATATCGATTTCATTGATAAAACGTCCTTCGAAAAGCTTCACGACTTCTACCTCTGTATGATTGGGATATACGCCGGAAAGGTTCAGGCTGACGTATTCTTGCCCGAAACTAAGATTTACGCCTCCCTGCCACACGGTTGCTCCGGCCTTGATGACATGATTCGGGAAATAATGACTGGTAGCATCCATGTCTTTATTGTCCAGTTGCACCCGTCTTCCTTCTTTCAGTCCGTCGTATGATTTACTGGTCCATCCCGGAAAAATCTTGATGGAGTTCATGGCACGTTCGGAAGCCGATTGCTCGAATGCGTGGATCAGTCCGTTACCTGCACCTAGTAGGACGATAAGCATAAAGATTCCCCATGCCACGGCAAATCCTGTGAGAAAAGTCCTTAGCTTGTTGCGTTTGATGGTACTATATATTTCTTGCCAGATGTCAATCATGATAATGTTTGTATAGTGGTGGATTTTAGATTATTTCATGATACCGTCTTTTCCGAAAGGAGAAGCGTCATGGTCGATATTATCTTCAATACGTTCGATGATTCCATCTTTGATATGTATAATCTTGTCTGTCTGGTTGGCGACTCCACTTTCGTGGGTGACAACGACAATCGTCATTCCCAGTTTATGAAGATCTTTCAGAATCTGCATCACTTCTACGGAAGTTTTGCTGTCCAAAGCTCCTGTTGGTTCATCTGCCAGAATGATTTGTGGTTGGGTGATTAAAGCTCGTGCAATGGCTACACGTTGTTTCTGACCGCCACTCATTTCGTTCGGCATGTGATGTGCCCAGTCTTTTAAACCCAGGCGGTCGAGATATTCCAAGGCAAGCGCATTTCGTTTTTTGCGACTTATACCCTGGTAAAATAAAGGAAGTGCTACATTCTCTACGGCATCTTTAAAGGAAATCAGATTGAATGACTGGAAAATAAATCCGATCATACGGTTCCGGTATTCGGCAGCTTTGGTTTCGCTCAAGTTCTTGATAAGTACGTTGTTCAAGTAATAATCTCCGGTATCGTAGTTGTCGAGGATTCCCAATATGTTGAGTAAAGTTGATTTCCCAGACCCGGATGCCCCCATGATAGAAACAAATTCCCCCTGTTCAATGTTGAGATTGATACCTTTAAGTACATGGAGAGGCGCTCCGTTGTTGTAGGTCTTGTTGATATTCGTTAGTTGTATCACAATTTTCTTTATTTAGTTTCTGTTTTCTGATAATTTTCTACTATTAGACGTGCGAAAGATACGAAAAGTTGCAAACAGGTTGAACTTTTTTCAAAAAACATTTTGTAGACTCAATCTTCTTTACGTAATTTGTGTGCAGTAAACTTAATGATTAACTAACCCTTTTAAATAAAAGTATCATGAATTCAAACATGGAAAAACCCTACGTAGTAGGTATTGACATAGGCGGAACGAATACCGTCTTTGGAATTGTAGACGCACGCGGAACTATTATTGCCAGCAGTTCAATCAAAACATCTGGTTACCCTACAGTAGAAGAATACGCTGATGAAGTGTGTAAAAGTCTGCTTCCATTGATTATTGCTAATGGTGGTGTTGATAAAATCAGAGGTATTGGTATCGGTGCTCCGAATGGCAACTACTACACGGGAACGATTGAATTTGCTCCGAACCTGCCTTGGAAGGGAATTCTTCCGTTGGCTGCCATGTTTGAAGAAAGACTGGGTATCCCCACTGCTTTGACAAACGACGCAAACGCTGCTGCTATCGGTGAAATGACTTACGGTGCTGCCCGTGGTATGAAAGACTTTATCATGATTACACTGGGTACTGGTGTGGGTAGCGGTATCGTTATCAACGGTCAGATGGTGTATGGTCATGACGGTTTTGCAGGTGAATTGGGACACGTTATCGCCCGTCGCGATGGTCGTCTTTGCGGTTGTGGCCGTAAGGGATGTCTGGAAACTTACTGTTCGGCTACCGGTGTAGCTCGCACAGCCCGTGAATTCCTTGCTGCCCGTACGGATGCTAGCTTGCTTCGTAACATTCCTGCAGAAAACATCACTTCAAAAGATGTGTATGATGCAGCTGTACAAGGTGATAAACTGGCACAGGAAATCTTTAACTTTACAGGTAACATCTTGGGTGAAGCACTGGCAGATGCTATTGCATTCTCCAGCCCTGAAGCAATTGTATTGTTTGGTGGTTTGGCTAAGTCCGGTGACTATATCATGAAACCAATTCAGAAATCAATTGATGATAATATCCTGAATATCTATAAAGGCAAGACTAAACTGCTCGTTTCCGAATTGAAGGATTCTGATGCTGCTGTACTGGGCGCCAGTGCATTGGCTTGGGAACTGAAAGATTTGAAAGAATAACATTTCATTATTATAATAAAGGTAATGAAGCCTCGGGAGTTTATGACTTTCGGGGCTTTGTTTTATTTAGTCCTTTCTGACGTGTACGGCTTATTCAGACAAAGGGTTATTCTCACCGAAGTGAGAAAATATTCTTATACCTTTGAGGAATTATTCTCATTGCAATGAGAATTTTTTCTCATAGGCATGAGAATGTTTGAGAAAATATACAATAAAAAAGGGAACCTCATAATGAAGTTCCCTTTTTTATTTCGAATCGAAAAGTTCGGCTTATTAGTTAGCTCTTTTTTCTTTGATTCTAGCTTTCTTACCAGTAAGAGCGCGCAGGTAGTACAATTTAGCGCGACGAACTTTACCTACCTTGTTCACTTCGATGCTATCGATAGCCGGTGATTCGATTGGGAAAATTCTTTCTACGCCTATAGTTCCTGACATTTTACGTACAGTAAAACGTTTCTTGTCTCCGTGACCGGCGATTTTGATAACAACACCACGGTACAACTGTACACGTTCTTTGTTACCCTCGATAATACGATATGCTACTGTTACAGTGTCTCCTGCTTTGAAGCTCGGGTGCTGTTTTCCGGTAGCAAATGCTTCTTCTGCAATTTTAATTAAATCCATTGTTGTTATTATTAAATTGTTTCATCGTTACAACGCAACATACCAAGTATCTCTTCTCTTGACAGCGATTGCGCGAAAGCGGTGCAAAGTAACGAATTATTTGCCAGATAGCCAAATGTTTTTGTATATTTGTGGCATATCTAAAAATAGCGAACATGAAACAGACTTATGTAAAGTATCTGATGGTGGCGACGTTTGCAGGAGGCTTCCTGTTTACTTCCTGCCGGACCGCACGCGAGACTACGGCACAGTACGAAGTAACCAAAGTAGAGGGTAGCATGATAACGATTGATTCTGTTTGGGACACCATTCCCAACGCGAAAGCTGCCGAAATCTTAAAGCCTTATAAGGAAAAGGTGGATGCGATGATGTATGAAGTCATCGGCACCAGTGCGATGAAAATGGACAAAGGAGGTCCCGAAAGTTTACTTTCCAACCTTGTTGCAGGTGTTTTGCAGCAAGCGGCTGTTCAGGTGTTGGGGAAACCTGCTGATATGGGATTGGTAAATATGGGCGGCTTGCGTAATATCTTGCCCGAAGGAGATATCACGGTAGGTGATGTGTTTGAAATTCTTCCTTTTGAGAATTCTCTTTGCGTACTGACTATGAAAGGAACAGACTTGAGACGTCTTTTTGAAGCGATTTCATCTCTGCACGGAGAAGGAGTGAGCGGTATCCGCCTTGAAATCACCAAAGATGGAAAGTTGTTGAACGCCTTTGTCGGTGAAAAACCACTAAAGGATGACCAGCTTTACACGGTGGCCACTATCGACTATCTGGCAGATGGAAATGGACGGATGGATGCTTTCCTGCAGGCAGAAAAGAGAGTATGCCCCGAAGACGCAACCTTACGCGGACTATTTCTTGATTATGTACGCAAACAGACTGCCGAAGGCAAAGCGATTACCTCCAAACTGGATGGACGTATTACCATAAAATAAAAAGGAGAATCTAAAAATATTGAATATGAAAAGAATTCAGATATTATTCCTGTTATGTCTTGCATTGAGCTTTACTTTCTCAATTTTTGCGCAGGATAAGGATACCAAAGAAGTGATTATTTTACAAACAAGCGATGTGCATAGCCGTATCGAACCTGTCAATCAGAAGGGGGACGAATACTATAACAAAGGCGGTTTTCTTCGCCGGGCTGCTTTTCTCGAACAGTTTCGCAAGGAGCATAAGAATGTGCTGCTTTTCGACTGCGGAGATATTTCTCAGGGAACACCTTATTATAATATGTTCCGCGGAGAAGTGGAAGTTAAACTAATGAATGAAATGGGTTACGATGCTATGACTATCGGTAACCATGAGTTTGATTTCGATGTGGATAATATGGAACGTATTTTCAAGATGGCTAATTTCCCGGTTGTTTGTGCCAACTATAATCTGGATGCTACGGTATTGAAAGATATAGTTAAACCCTACGTCGTTCTTGAGAAATATGGTTTGAGAATTGGTGTGTTTGGCCTTGGAACCCAACCCGAAGGGATGATTCAGGCTAATAAATGCGAAGGAGTCGTTTATGAAGATCCTATCCGCGTATCCAACGAAATAGCTGCTTTGTTGAAAGACGAAGAAGGTTGTGATTTGGTAGTATGCCTGTCTCATCTGGGTATTCAAATGGATGAACATCTGGTTGCCGGAACACGCAATATCGACGTGATTCTGGGCGGGCACTCTCATACATTTATGAAAGGCCCCAAAACATACTTGAATATGGACGGAAAAGAGGTGCCTGTTATGCACACGGGAAAAAATGGTGTTCGTGTAGGCCGTCTCGATTTGACTTTGAAACATAAATGAAGATAATCCCCTCAATAGTAACGCTTTTATTCCTTATTGCGGCCGGCACGGTTTCAAGTCCGGCGCAGAATGCTACAATCGTTGAACCTCTGCTGGTATATAAAGCCCTTCAGGACAAGGACTGCCGGCACTGGGTTGATTCGGTTATGGATAAGCTTTCCTTTAAAGAAAAGGTAGGGCAGTTGTTCATCTATACCATTGCCCCGGTAGATACCAAACGAAACCTGGAACTGTTGCGCGAAGTCATCGACACCTATAAAGTGGGCGGACTTCTCTTTTCCGGTGGGAAGATGCAAAATCAGGTTGAACTGACAAACCGGGCGCAACGGCAGGCAAAAGTCCCTTTGATGATTACCTTTGATGGAGAATGGGGGCTGGCCATGCGTTTGCGTGGTATGCCTGTTTTTCCACGGAATATGGTATTGGGATGTATCCGTGACAACAAGCTGCTCTATGAATACGGGCGTGAAGTTGCTCGTCAATGCCGACAGATTGGAGTACAGGTCAACTTTGCTCCGGTGGCGGACGTGAATATAAATCCTGAAAATCCCGTAATCAATACCCGTTCTTTTGGAGAAGATCCGATACAGGTGGCTGATAAGGTAATCGCTTATGCTTCCGGTTTGGAAAGTGGAGGGGTTTTATCTGTGTGTAAACATTTTCCCGGACATGGAGATACCGATGTTGATTCGCATAAGGCGCTTCCGGTACTTCCTTTCACTCGTGAGCGTCTGGACAGTGTGGAACTTTATCCTTTTAAAGAAGCCATCCGTGCCGGATTGGGCGGTATGATGGTAGGACATTTGCAAGTTCCGGTGATAGAACCGATTGGTGGACTTCCGTCTTCCTTGTCCCGCAATGTCGTATACGATTTACTGACAGATGAACTGGCGTTCAAAGGACTCATATTTACGGATGCGCTTGCCATGAAAGGAGTGGCGGGAAATGGAAATGTCAGTTTGCAGGCTTTGAAAGCTGGTAATGACATGGTATTGTCTCCCCGAAACTTGAAGGAAGAGATACCGGCCGTACTGGAAGCCATTGAAAAAGGAGAGTTGACCCGCGAAGATATTGAAAGCAAATGTCGTAAGGTCTTGACTTATAAATATGTGTTGGGACTGAAGAAAAAGTCGTATGTACAATTATCCGGTCTGGAACAACGGATTAACAGTCCGCAAACGCGTGATTTGGTTCGCCGGTTGAATTTAGCGGCAATAACAGTTCTGAACAACAAGAATCATATTCTCCCCTTGCATACAGACAAAGAGCAGACGATTGCATTGCTCGAGGTAGGAGATCCCGGAGAAACTGATGCGTTGGCGAAACAACTTTCCCGCTATACGTCTTTGGCTCGTTTTTCCCTTCGTGCCAATCAGACGAAAGAGGAAAATCAGCGGTTGCGTGATTCTTTGTCTACCTATAAACGGATTATTGTAGCCGTCAGTGAACAGCGGCTGGCTCCTTATCAGCCTTTCTTTGCTAAGTTTGTTCCCGAAAGCCCGGCCATTTATCTGTTTTTTACTCCCGGGAAGATGATGTTGCAGATTCAGCGCGCGGTGGCTCATGCTTCGGCGGTGGTGCTGGGACATAGCTATAGTAGTGACGTGCAGCGCCAGGTGGCAGATGTGCTATTTGCCAAGGCATCTGCAGACGGACAGTTGTCGGCAAGTCTGGGAGAACTGTTCCCAACGGGAGCAGGAGTGACTATTACCCCTAAAACGCCGTTGCATTTCGTTCCGGAAGAATACGGGCTTTCCTCTGCTCATCTAAAACAGATTGATTCCATTGCATTGGATGGTATTCGTCAGGGAGCCTATCCCGGTTGCCAGGTGGTGGTGCTGAAAAACGGTCATATTATGTTCGACAAGGCTTTCGGTACTTATACGGGTAAAGGAAGTCCTCGTGTCGAATCTACGAATATCTACGATCTGGCTTCCCTTTCAAAAACGACGGGTACCTTGCTTGCCATTATGAAACTCTACGATAAGGGACGTTTTAATCTGACAGATAAAATTTCGGATCATTTGCCGTTCTTGCAACGTACTGATAAGAAAGATATAACGATTCAGGAAATTCTGTATCATCAGTCCGGTTTACCTTCCTGGATTCCTTTTTATCAGGAAGCCATCGATAAGGATAGCTATGACGGAAGATTGTTCAGCGCACGTAAAGATGTCCACCATCCGGTACAGATTGGTACGACTACGTGGGCGAATCCGAAATTCAAATTCAAGAGTGAATATATTTCTCCGGTCAAGACCGGTGATTATACTGTTCAGATCTGTGACAGTTTGTGGTTAAACCGTTCTTTCCGAAAGGTGATAGAAGAGAAAATTGCAGAAGCTCCGTTAAAGCAGAAGCGCTATGTATATAGTGATGTCGGATTTATACTCTTGGGAATGTTGGTGGAACAACTGGCCGGTATGCCTATGGAAGCCTATTTGCAACGTGAGTTTTATGAGCCGATGGGGTTGGAACATACAGGTTACCTGCCTTTACGCCGCTTTGCCAAATCGGAAATTGTCCCTTCCAACAAAGACCGTTTCTTGCGTAAAGAGACTTTGCAGGGATTTGTACATGATGAGGCTTCCGCTTTCTTTGGCGGATTGGCCGGAAATGCCGGACTTTTCTCTACTGCCCGTGATGTAGCCCGCGTTTATCAGATGTTGCTGAATGGAGGAGAAATAGATGGACAACGTTATCTTAGCAAAGAAACTTGCCAGCTGTTTACTACTGAAATCTCGAAGATCAGCCGGCGTGGCTTAGGTTTTGACAAGCCCGATGCAGACGATCCGAAGAAAGGAAATTGTGCGCCTGCTGCACCTGCCGAAGTATATGGCCATACCGGATTTACCGGTACATGTGCATGGGTGGACCCAATGAATGAACTGGTTTATGTATTTCTTAGCAACCGGATTTATCCGGACGTAACGAACCGCAAATTGAACCAGCTGCACATTCGTGAGCGAATACAGGGAGCTATTTATGATGCGATGAAGAAAAAATAAAAAAAGAAAGGTAAAAGGTATCTATATTAAAAGCTACCTTTTACCTTTTTTATTATTAACGTAATATTCTGATAGTTGCAGTTCTTTTTAGAACGATACACCCAGGCGGAAACCGAAGTTGCTCAATCCATCTACACTGTAATGCAGTACATCAGCCTTGTTGGTACCATAGCTGTAGTACAAAGCAAAGTGCAAGCCCGGTCCGTAAACCCATGGGAATACATTGATACCTACTTCAGGAGAAGCGTAGAATCCCCAACTGTTTTCTCTTGCTTCCAACATATTGAAGTTAGAGCGGACTTTTGCATATTCAGCACCTAATTTAGCACTGACATAAGGTTGGAAAGATCCACCGCGATTCCACTGGTAACGTGCAGCGGCACCGAAAGGCAATTGGAAAATGGTATGTTGCTGATCGGTAGTCACTTCACCGGCACCCATCTGGAAGGTTTCGCGACCTACATATTCGTGGTTGCTGTGATAGTTGAGGAAAAGCCCCAAGCCAATGTTAGGAGTCACAAAATAACCACCTTCAAAGTTCATACCCCAACCGCTTGCTTTATCTGCAAAGTGATTACTTAGCGGAGCATTGAACTGCCAGTCGATATTCGCATATCCGTTGTCTGATAGCTGTGCCTTAGCCGGCATGGCGAAGGCGATGGCAATAGCCGCCAAGGCTACTACCTTGAAGTATATATTTTTTCTTGTTTTCATAACAGTTGTAGTTGTTTATTTGTTAGTAAGATAAGGTGACTGTGTAAATGACTGGTTGACAGCTTCTACTGCAAGAGTACGGTTGATAGCTTTGGAACCAGTTTCAAATCCGGTCAGATAACTTGTCCATACAACAGGCAGTTTTTTACTGTCTCCCTGTTCGGCTTTCAAGTTCACCATTTCTGTCAGGAAGGAGTTGGTGCTATAACTATAAGTTACAGCGTACGGGTAGTACCATCCACCACCCCAGTTGCCACCCCAGTAGCCAGGTCCCCAGTATCCGGGATAACCCCACCACCATTCAGGTTGTGTGTAGCTGGTGAAATAATAAGTACTTGCGATGTAGCTCACTTGGATACCAAGATCTGCACTTTCTTGGTCTGCTGCTGCTTCGTAGCCTCTGGCTACCATATTGTCTGTATAAGCAGCCAGAATTTGTTCTGCGCCTTCACCTTCGAGATATTCCGGTTCTTTACTGTCACTAATCACCAGAATCTGGGGTGCCAGATAGAATGTAGGAACTTTGAAATCGGCTTTCTTGTCATAGTTAGTGTATACCAGATAATTGTCATCCAGTTTACCCATGTCCGGGTCTTTTTCACATGAAGCGAGTGCAAAGACCGCCAATAAAATAGGAATTAATTTCTTCATATCTTTTATAATGTTTAGGTTATATAAAAATCACGCCCAGGTACCTTGGGCTTTTGATACAAACAACAAGAAAGGTGGAAAAAGGTTCGCGTGGAAATTTCTTTTGCCGGAAAATTAACATATTTCTTTGGCCCGGCGGAAAGAAAAACGGTGAGCGCTCTGCCCTATTATCAGGGAGTTTGCTCACCGTTTATTATTTACAGATATTTATTTGAAAAATCCGTTTATTAAAACAGAGGTTTTAGTAGATCCGGTATTTCTACCTTATCAAGTTCCAGTTCAGTTACCCGTTGTTTACCCAATTGAGTCAGATGGAAATACATCTGTCTCCGGTCTTCACTTCCGAGTGATCGGACGATTAGTCCTTTTTCTTCCAGTATCCGCAGCATTTTGGATGTGTGTGAGGGGCTTAGTTCGGTTTGTTTAGACAGGTTGGTAGCCGTCACTTTGTCCGAAGCCTCTTTAAGGGCACACAATATCATTGCTTCATTAAGCGTTATCTGGTACATTTTTTCAAATGCTGTTTCAAAGTTTCCCATTGCTTTGAATACATCACGCATTGCACATATTGTTTTCATACCTTATTTAAATATTTCATTTGTTCATTTTTTAAATAAATAGATTAACGTTTGCGTTATCCGCCCGTTCCATATACGTTGCTACGCCGCCAATGGTCACCTCGTCCAGGAGTTCTTCTTGTTTGACTCCCATCACGTCCATTGACATCTGGCAAGCAATAAATTCCACACCGTTTTCCAGCGCTTGCTGGCGCAGGGATTCCAGTGAATCAATCCCTTTTTTGTTCATGATATACCGCATCATTTTTTCGCCTATTCCGCCCATGCTCATCTTAGAAAGTTTCAGTTTCTTGGAGCTGGAAGGCAGCATCATACCAAACATTTTTCCGAAAATATCCTTTTCGGTTTCCGGTTTGTGCAACTTCTTGATAACGTTCAGTCCCCAGAAAGTGAAGAAGATGGTGACTTTTTGTCCCGTAGCTGCTGCGCCGTTTGCCAGTACAAAAGTAGCCAAGGCTTTGTCCAAATCATCACTAAACATGATGAAGGTTTTTCCTTTGCCCTCACATGAAGTAACAATATTGCACGATTTTGGTTCTCCTTTTTCTATTACAACAATAGATTTTCCTCCGGAGGTATCTTTCGAAATCAATTGATTACCCGTCGAACTGCACCATGCGGCGGCGTCGCGCGGAAAGCCTGGATCGGTTGAGGTGATTTCCACCCGTTCGCCTGAAACCAGTGTATCCATTGTTTTCTTCATTTTCAGAATCGGACCGGGACACTGTAACCCGCAGGCATCCACCCGGACTGTTTTGGCAGGGGTAGCAGCAGTGACGGGAGCCGTAGAAACGTTGGGTTGACTGGTTTGGGAAGCGGTTTCCTTTTGTATGGGTGATTCGTCCATTTCGTTTCCATTTTCTTCCCGTATGATGATGGGAGCAGTGGCAGCCCGATAAGTCTTTAATCCTCCCGAGAGATTACGTACCTTGTCAAATCCGTGTTGTGTCAGTATACGGTAAGCAAGATACCCCCGTAACCCGACTGCACAGAATGTATAAATCATTTTATCTTTCGGTAATTCTGCCAACCGGTTGCGAAGTTCATCCAACGGAATATTCACGGCACCCGGTAAGCTACCCAATGAAAATTCATCCGGGGTGCGGACATCCAACAGGAACTTATTTTCCATTTCAATGTCTCGCAATTCTCTCCAATACACAGGATTGGTTTTGCCTGTGATGATATCTTCAGCTACATATCCTGCCAGTGCTACCGGATCTTTGGCCGAAGAGAACGGAGGAGCATACGCTTGTTCCACTTTCATCAGATCGTAGATTGTTCCCTCGTGCTTGATGACAAGTGCGAGTTCGTCAATCCGTTTGTCCACCCCATCGTAACCAACGATTTGTCCGCCATACAATCTTCCTGTCTTTTTATCGAAAGTGATTTTAATGCTCATCGGCATGGCATCCGGATAGTAACCGGCATGGGAAGCGGGATGAATGGTAGACGACATATAGTCTATCTCTTCCTGACGCAGACGCTTGCCGGGTAAGCCGGTTGAAGCAACGGTCATGTCGAAAACCTTTGCGATTGAAGTACCGATAGAGCCTTCGTAAGGAATCTTTGCTCCGAGGACATTGTCCGCAACGATGCGTCCCTGACGGTTGGCGGGTCCGGCGAGATAGTTGAGCCAGGGTTTGCCCGTGATCGGGTGGCGGAACTCGATCGCGTCACCGATGGCATAAATAGACTCGTCAGAGGTTTGCAGGTAATCGTTTACAGCGATACCTCCTGCAGGACCGATAGTCAGTTCGGCAGCCCGTGCCAGATTGGTTTCCGGACGTACGCCGATAGATAGAATAACGATGTCGGCAGAGATTGACTGGCCATTCTTGAAAGTAACTTTCAATCCTCTTCCATCCCGGCTAAAAGAGGCGACAGCTTGCTCCAAATAGAGGTTTACTCCTTTATCCATCAGATGTTGATGGACAAGTGATGCCATCGAAAAATCAATAGGGGCCATCACTTGATTGCCCATTTCCACAATCGATACTTTCGCTCCCTGTGCATGTAAGTTTTCCGCCATTTCAAGGCCGATAAATCCGGCTCCTACGACAACGGCTTTTCGTGGGGCGTGGCTCTTGATATATTCTTTGATCCGATCTGTGTCGGTGACATTCCTTAGTGTGAAAATTCCACTTAGGTCGATTCCGGGAAGAGGGGGGCGTACCGGAGAGGCTCCGGTAGATATGACTAACTTATCATAGCTCTCTTCATAAGTATCTTCACTGCTTTGCCGGATGGTCACTGTCTTTCTTTTCCGGTCAATGAAAATCGCTTCGTTTTCTGTACGTACATCTACGCGAAAGCGTGTAGAAAAGGCTTCGGGCGTTTGCACGAACAATTTATCCCGTTCCTCTATCACTCCCCCTATATAATAGGGCAGGCCACAATTGGCGTATGATATGTACTTTCCTTTTTCTAAAAGGACAATTTCAGCTGTTTCATCTATTCGTCTGATTCGGGCAGCAGTGGTGGCTCCTCCTGCAACTCCCCCAATAATAATTATTTTCATCTGTTTATAGCGTAAATAGTTTCCTTTGGAAAGAACAAACTGTATGGAAGAAATGTTCATGGATTCAGATAAAAAAACTATATTTGCACACCCTGTTTTTCATTCTTCTATTTAATGTAGATAAATTGTATGAGTAAAATTCTTATTATTGACGATGAAGTCCAGATTCGCAGTCTTTTAGCTCGTATGCTGGAACTTGAGGGCTATGAAGTGTGTCAGGCAGGTGATTGCAAAGCTGCCATCAAACAACTGGAAATTCAATCGCCCGACGTAGCTTTATGCGATGTTTTTCTTCCTGATGGAAACGGAGTGGATCTGGTGTTGAACATCAAGAAAATAGCTCCCAATGTAGAGGTGATTCTTCTTACTGCTCATGGCAATATTCCCGACGGGGTGCAGGCTATTAAAAACGGTGCATTTGATTATATAACAAAAGGAGATGATAATAACAAGATTATCCCTTTAATCAGCCGTGCCGTGGAGAAAGCAAAGATGAATGTCCGTTTGGAAAAACTGGAAAAGAAAGTCGGGCAGATGTACTCGTTCGATTCTATTCTGGGTGAGTCAAAGGTGTTGAAAGAGGCTGTATCTCTGGCGCAGAAGGTATCTGTGACAGATGTTCCCGTATTACTGACGGGGGAAACAGGAACAGGAAAGGAAGTTTTTGCGCAAGCTATACATTATAGTAGTAAACGGAGCAAACAGAATTTTGTGGCAGTCAACTGTTCGTCTTTCAGCAAAGAATTGCTCGAAAGCGAGATGTTCGGACATAAGGCCGGCTCGTTTACCGGTGCACTGAAAGATAAGAAAGGACTTTTTGAAGAAGCTAATAACGGAACGATCTTTCTGGATGAAATCGGAGAGATGGCTTTCGAACTGCAGGCAAAGTTACTGCGTATCCTTGAAACAGGAGAATATATAAAGATCGGTGATACCAAGCCGACAAGAGTCAATGTGCGTATCATTGCTGCTACCAACCGCAACCTGCAGGAGGAGATCAAAGCAGGACATTTCCGTGAAGATTTGTTTTATCGTCTTTCGGTTTTTCAGGTGCATCTTCCTTCGCTCCGTGAACGTACCGGTGATATCCGGATTCTTGCAACTGCTTTCGCCAAGAGTTTCTCCGAAAAACTTTCGTATGCCATCAATGAGATGACTCCTGCTTTTCTGGAAGCTCTGGAACAACAGCCGTGGAAAGGGAACATCCGTGAATTGAGAAATGTGATTGAGCGTAGCCTGATTGTGTGTGAAGGGGGGCGACTGGATATTTGTGATCTTCCTTTGGAAATCCAAAACACTCATTATGAATGTTCGGATGATAGTGTAGGCAGTTTTGAGTTGGCCGCAATGGAACGCAGACATATTGCACGTGTGTTGGAATATACAAAAGGGAATAAAACGGAAGCTGCCCGTTTGTTGAAAATCGGACTTACCACCCTGTACCGGAAGATAGAGGAATATAAAATCTAAGCATACATTTTCTTAAGTCCTTTTATGCTGGCTTTGGGATATATAGCATTTCAAAATAGGCAAAAAGGACTTGAGAAACCATACCATAAGGACTATCGGAAATTTTTTGCATCTTCTTCCTCTTTGTCAATCAAAGTTGTGGCACTGCTTTTGATGGCTTGAATAATAGAAGAAGTGAAGCCTTTGTGCTCCAGTTCGTTCAATCCTTTTATAGTGGTTCCGCCCGGAGTGGTTACTTTCTCTATTTCCAGCAATGGATGAGTGTTATGATTCAGAATCAGTTCTGTCGCTCCTTCCATGCTATACGCTGCCATTTGCATGGCATCCTTGCCGGGAATTCCTAGCTCAATCCCTGCCTGCATAACCGCTTGCATATATTTTAAGGCGAAAGCTATTCCGCTGGAGGTTAATGCGGAAGTGGTATCTAGTTGTTTCTCTTGCAGGAACAGGCATTTTCCTCCTTCTTCAAATATCTGTTTTATTAATTGCTGATATTCTTTATCGGTTCCGCGGGAAGCTATCAAAGTGAGGCTGGAACGTTCTGTAATGGCCATATTGGGAACTGCCCGAAAGATAGGCATCTCGGCTTCTGTTAAATGAGCCAGGTGGGAGATACATACTCCGGACACAAGAGATACGAGGATTTGTGTACGCGAGAAACGTAGAGGGGACAATACTTCATCTACTTTCCAGGGATTGATGGCGAGGACGATTACTTCAGCTTCCGATATGGCTTGTTGGTTATCGGTCGTTATGTGTATTGCAGGGAAATGTTCTTGCAGTCTCTCCAGTTTATCGATATTTGGATTGGAGACAATAATGTCTTTCTCATTGTAAAGATGTCCTTGCGCCAGACAAGTGACGATTGCACTCCCTATGTGTCCGGCTCCTATAATAGCTATTTTCATCTCTTTATTTTTTTTATTTGGCTTTCAGATGTCTCTTTTTATCCGGCTTTGAATCAGGCTGCGCACTGACTCTCGAAAAATTGTCTGGATAGCGAACTAATTAGTCTGTTTTTATCTGTGGTATGTACAGATAGTGTGAAACAATGATCGCTTCCTCCATAAGAAATGAGAGATACGGGGATATCTTTGATAGTATCCATAATATGGCTTTCTACTTGTGTGCGTTCCCAATGAAGGGAGCCGATGATATGTATTACAGACATATTTTCGTCCATAACCATTTCGGCATATTTGTGTAGTTCCCTTTGAATGATTCGCAGGGTGTCCCGGCTGGCTGTCAGCATCATCGAGATGGATACATTGGATGAGGCCATTGAGATGACATTGATTTGATATTTGTTGATAACTTCCAATATCTTACCCATAAACAAATATCCGGGCAATACATTCAATGAGGTAAAACGCACAAAAGTAGCCGAATCCTGTGAGAGGATGGCCTTGACACTGTTGCCTGTGTCATGGGAAGATATATAGAGTCGTTCTGTTGACAGATCGTGTGTATCGGTTAGGCGGATAACTATATTGGAGCGTGCCGCAAGGGTTATACAATCTGCGTAGAGCAGGTGTACTCCGCTGTTAATCAGTTGTTCGGCTTCTATGTAGGTTAGTGAATGTTGTTCTCGCAGGCAATTCCGGTTTGCGTAGATATGATTGATAGGGGTGGATAACAGTATTTCGTCCGCTTTGAATAGGGTGGCAAGCACTGTTGCATAGTAATCATTGCGTTGTTCGCTCATGAAGTCTATTTCACCATACACATTTCTGCAAATGGAAAGTGGGGCGATAAAAATATCTACATTCCGGTTCTCGTCAATGTATTGTTGGATAGATTCCTGAATATATGGGATATCCGGCTTTCTTTCCAGGTTGATCTGTATAAGTTTGCCGGTATCTAATGTTTGGGCACGAAGACCCTGTTGACGTAAGCAATAAGTGAATAAATCACTGGATAATCCGTATACTTCCGCTTTTATCATTTTATCAATCAGTAAATCTGCTTTGTCTTCTACAAGTATATGTATTTTCTTTATGCATTCCAGAATCCGGTTTTTAATTTCCTGATTTAGGTGCGAATCTGTAATGAGATGATTGGCAAGGGCACAGCAATATGTTTCGATGGCATTGACTGTGGCATGAGAAGCTTCATCTTCTTCGTGAAACCAACTGATGGAAATAGCCTGTAACCACTCCTGTAATTGTGCCAATATAGGGACTACAGCTACATAAGGATGTTCTTTCTGAATACAATTGATTACTTGCTTCATTTCATCCTCATCTTTAATTTTCTCGAATTTACAAACTTTCATTGTTATCTGGTTATTTATTGGTTACTACTCTTTTCAAAATGATATGCCTTTTTTCAAAAGAGAAAGATATTTAAGAATCATTCCTTAGCTTTAGAATATGGTATATCTGTATAAATCAATCTGTTAATGTTGCAATCAATGTTTTTAATACATTTCTTTACTATAAGTAATCTGCTAATACCATACCACATTGGGATATGAAAATAAGATTTCTTATCTTTGTTGCGTAATTGATTGATAAACCAGCTATATTCATCCATTTATGAAACTCTGCATATAGCTACGCTCAACGAATAGCATCATTTCTAACAGGGCTATTCAGCTATCCGACAGGCAACTACTCGCCTGCCAAAGAGTTTTATATCCATTTTTATAAATTTACGGAACTGTGTGCTGCTATGATGTGGTATACCGTATCGTGTTATTTTTAAGTTGAGCAATGAATTATACATATAAGCAAATATGGCTCATCAACTTTCCTGTGATGATGAGCATTCTGATGGAACAATTAATCAATATTACCGACGCTATTTTCCTGGGGCATGTGGGAGAAGTCGAACTGGGAGCTTCTGCGCTTGCCGGAATCTATTATTTAGCTGTTTATATGCTGGGCTTCGGATTCAGCATCGGGCTGCAGGTGATGATTGCCCGGAGAAATGGGGAACAACATTATAAAGAGACGGGACGTACATTTTTTCAGGGAGTATATTTCCTGTCGGGGATGGCAGTCATTCTTTGCCTATTGCTCCATTTGGCTTCTCCCTTGATCCTGCGCTGGTTGATAACTTCGGATGAAATTTATCAGGCAGTGATTCATTATCTGGATTGGCGTAGCTTCGGTTTGTTATTCTCATTTCCTTTTTTAGCTTTCCGGTCTTTTCTGGTAGGGATAACAACGACCAAAGCATTGTCCGTGGCAGCTATCATGGCTATCTGTATCAATATTCCTTTTAACTATCTGCTGATATTCAAACTGAATCTGGGTATATCCGGGGCGGCGATGGCTTCTTCTTTGGCAGAGTTCGGAGCTTTTATCGTACTCCTATTATATATGTGGGTGAGGGTAGATAAAGTGAAATATGGGCTGAAGGTCGTTTATGATGGGAAAGTGTTAATAAAGTTGTTGAGGATATCTGTATGGAGTATGCTTCACTCTTTTGTCAGCGTTGCTCCCTGGTTTCTGTTCTTCGTTGCTATCGAGCATCTGGGAAGGACAGAGCTTGCTATTTCCAATATTACTCGTAGTGTTTCTACCGTCTTTTTTGTGATTGTCAACTCTTTTGCATCCACTACTGGTTCATTAGTCAGCAATCTAATTGGGGCGGGGCAGGGGAAGGAACTTTTTCCCGTTTGCCATAAAGTTCTTAGGTTGGGTTATGCCGTGGGGGGGCCATTGATAGTTATGGCTCTTTGGGGTAACCAATGGGTTATCGGATTTTATACGAATAACGATAATCTGGTGAGACTAGCTTTCTATCCTTTTATAGTTATGCTGTTGAATTATGCTTTTGCACTGCCCGGATATGTTTATATCAATGCTGTTACCGGTACAGGAAAGACGAAGCTCGCCTTTATCTTCCAGTTAATCACCATTCTTGTATATTTGATTTATCTGTATCTGTTAAGTGAATGTTTTCATGCTTCTCTGACTGTGTATATGACGGCAGAATATTTGTTTGTTATTTTATTAGGGATACAATCCGTCATTTACTTAAAGAGGAAATCCAACTAGAATATGTATTTTTGTACTTTCAATACTTGATACTTTCTCGAAATGACTGAAGATATAAAGAATAAACTTTTAATGTGTGCGGAGATGTATCATCGCGCAGACTTTATACAAAGCGATCCGGTGCAGTTTCCCCATCGTTATACGCTGAAACAGGATATCGAAGTCAGCGGTTTGCTGACGGCGATTATGAGTTTTGGCAATCGCAAACAGATCTTGAAGAAAGCGGACGAATTGCACGGGCTAATGGGAGATTCGCCTTATCAGTATGTATTGTCCTGCCAGTGGGAGAAGGATTTTCCTTCAGGAGCAACCAATAGCTTTTATCGGATGTTGTCGTATGCTGATTTTTATGGATACTTTCGGCGATTATATATAGCTTATACACAGTTTGAAAGTCTGGAGGAAGCTTTGATGTTATATCCCGGAATACCAATGGAAAAGTTATGTGCATTTCTTGAAGTTTCTGCCAAAAGTCCTCAAAAGAAACTGAATATGTTTTTGCGTTGGATGATTCGTCGGGATTCGGAGGTCGATTTGGGGATTTGGGAAAGTTTTGATCGCAGAGATTTGATTGTTCCTTTAGATACACATGTATGCCGGGTAGCACATTATTTCAAGTTGACGGATACGGAAACTTTTTCTCTGAAAAATGCCCGTCAGATAACGACTGCATTGGCAGAGGTCTTTCCGGATGATCCTTGCCTGGGCGATTTTGCTCTGTTCGGCTTGGGGGTGAATGGGGAGATTTAAATAGATAAACTAATAGTACTGATTTTTCCGGCTATTATCGAAAATATAGTGTTTTCTTAAGTTATTTCGATTATAACCGGAAAAGTCGATATTAAACCAACTTTATTCGATTATAATCGAAAAACTGGAGAACTGTTAGAACGTTGTTATCTTGTTTGTGAAATCCCTCCAACCATTTGCGTTCTTATATTTTTCCACAGATTCGGCAGGAACACGAATGACGGTAATATCATCCGGAAATCCGTACCATACTTTTTCAAATACCTGCGGAGGTGTTGTCCCTTCTACCTTTACTTCTTTAATACCTGTATTATTGAAAGCCGAAAAATTAATCTGTGTGACGTTTGCCGGAATGGTTAATTGGGTCACTTTCCTATTACCACCCAGTAATCCCTGTCCCAATATCCGAATACTTTCAGGTATTTCGAAGCGAGCCAATTTCGGACATCCTTCAAGACAATAGGGGTGGATCATAGCTTCGGGGTCATCATTGAAAGTACTCCCGTAGGTGGTCACTTCCGCCAATTCCGGGCAGTAATAAAAGGCTCTTTGCGCCATGGTTGTAACGCCGTTCGGTAACTTCACGGTTGTAACGCTACTTTCCCGGAATGCTTCCAATCCGATTGTTTTTACATTTTCCGGAATCTCAATCGTTTTCAGTTGAGATGTCTTAAGGAATGCCTGTGCTCCGATTTCTTTCAGTGTCGCAGGCAGCAGCACTTCTTCAACGCCCGCATATACAAAAGTGCTGGCGGGAAGTTTGGTGAGTTTCGTTTGGCTTAAATCTGCTTTTTTCAAATTCCGGCAATAGTAGAAAATGTTTTCCTCCATCTGTTCCAGGCTTGATGGAAATACTATTTCCTGAATGGCCGAATTGAAGAAAGCCATATCTCCAATCGATTTTAATCCTTCATTGAGTACTACCTTTGCTGTTTGGCTGTTGCTGAAGGCAGCTTTCGGGATTGATCTCACGCTATTGGGAAGTATGATTTCATTGTATCCTTTCAATATTTCCGTCAATACTCCGTTTTCTATACGGACGGGTGAAACCTGAACAGAAAAGCTTTTCTGTTTTCCTTCCAGTGTGATGGTTACTTCTTGTTTTTCGACAGGCGTGGATGAAGAGAAACCGCTGATCTGTTCCGGGGTAACTTTTACAGGCCGTTGTTTCCCGTCATCATATTTGCCTGTCACGTTAAGGCCGGTTAAGTCTATATTCTCTCCTAATGCATAAATTGTTTTTGAGGGTAGCTGTTCTATGAAGAAATCTTCAAGTGAAGCCTCTATGGGTTCAACAGGATTTGCTGCCGAAGGTGAATCTTTCCTGTATTCGTCATTTTCGGTGCTGCAACTTAGTAATATTGTTCCCAAAAACATTTGCAGGCAAAGTGCTGTAATTATATAAAGTCTAGTTTGCTTCATGTGATAAAGGCTTAGTTAGGGAATTGGGTTAAACGTATTTCTACTTTTACGGCTTTTCCGGCTTCTACGGTTTTGCCGGAAGACCATATCTGATAGTTGTTAGGGCCGCCCCCTTCTTGTACCACGAATGTCAGGAACCGTTGCGACTGCGTTGCAAACCATTCCTCTCGTGGCAGTACAAAGGTGGCCATACCACTTTCATTTGTCTGTATGATTGCAGTTGGCAAAGTTAAATTATCTTTTTCAAAAACCTTATAATCCTTTTCATTATACATTTTTACGGGAACGCCCGTTGCAATTTTTCCATTCTCATCATAAACGGATACCACTACTTTTGCTTCTTTCATTTCTTCGTTTCCTTTTTCGCATGCTACCATGAAAAGCATGGCGCTTAATAGAATAACAATCTTCTTCATAATCTTTTCTTTTTTCTAATTTTTCGAATGCAAAAGTAATAAGATTGCATCAAATTCGGGTTGTGATGCAATCTCGCAAATCTAATACTTTGATTTAAAATATATTGATATTCAATGGGTTATGAAAGGTGTATTCTAAGATTTCTAACACAGGTCTAACACCTATCCGAAAAGTGCTAAAAACAACTCTTTATTGGCCGTTTCTGCCGATTTGATACGTGATTTGAGCCGTGACTTGCGAGCATATACATTAGCTACCGTATCTTTCATAAACAAACTGATTACTTGTGGAGAGAAACCTACAAAAATATAACAAAGCAGTCGTATGTCAGCTTCTTTCATTGACGAAAATTCATTCCGCAACTTCTCCATTGCATTATCATGGCAGGTATTTACGATAAGTTCCAGTTCTTGCAACATTGCATTGTTCTCTGCAAAATCGGTGATAATCTGTTTCACTTCGTGGAACATGGCTGCTTGTTGCGATGCGGTATTCTCACGTTCATAGTAAGTCTTTCCCAGTTTGTCAATGATGTCGAATCGTGAAGCTATCAAACCTTTTAAATGGCTTTCTGCATTGCGCTGTCCTTCCATATGTTCTGTCAGGGTTTTGTATTGGGCGTTGGCTTCTTCCGCCAATAGCAGGTAGCGGTCGGTACGTTCGCGTTGCAGGCGCAGACGTTGACGGATGATGTAGTATGCTACCCCTATTATTAGAAAAATTACGCTTGCTATGGTAATCTCCCAGGTAGTACGGTTCTTCATCCGGTATTCGGCAAATTTGGAGCGTTCCTTGAAATAGTCACGTTCCACCATACCGGCGGAGAATTGCATATTTGAACGTGTCAGCGAGTCAGTCAGATAGATATAATGGTGTATCTTCTCTGTCGCTTTCTCGAAGTTTCTGGCCTGCGCTTCAATCCGATAAGCGGTGTATTGCAGGTCTGCCATGTCACGTATATCGGTGGAATGTGTTTCTGCAAGTGCCAGATAGTAGCGTGCGCTGTCTATACGGTTTTTCAGTAGATTTACATCTACTAACGTATGGTATCCGTATAACGTATCTTGCTGGGCAGAGAGTTCGATACGTTGCAGCAGGTCATGGGGAATTTGTTTCTTTCCTGACACCACATAGAGAGAAGCAAGATTGGTGAGACTGGCTTTGGTTAATTTATCGTACTTGTGTTCATCAGCCAAATCAAGTGCGGCAGAATAGAGCCGCATGGCTTTCTCCATATCTTTCGAATTGAAAGTTGCGGCTGCCATATCGAGAGTTGCCTTTGTTTCTTCGCGAGTATTATCAGCCTGCCGGAAGTTATTGCGAGCTTCACGAAAATAATGATAAGCCCGGCTATAGTTCATCTGGTCATAATACACTTCACCGATTTGACTGTATAAAAGCCCTGCATAATAAGGCTCATTGGTATCCTTCAGTTTCTCTTCAACTTTCAGGTAAAGGCGTAACGCTCCCGGCTTGTCTCCTGCACGCAGTTTGACTTTTCCCCAATAATAGAGAGTCTTGCATTGGCGGCGTAAATCTTTGGGATGATGTTTGTAATACTCCCAAGCCCGGCGAATCAGCGAATCATTCGTTGCTTTGATGTGATTTTTGTCTAAAGCCTCTGAATAAAGCAACGCATACCTGGCCTGTTCAGCCTGGCCGCCTTCCGATTTGAGTTGTTGTAATATTGTTAAGGCACTATCCGGCTTATTTTGTAACAGTGCTTCCGCCTCATCAAGCCGGGAAATCTGTTCTCTGTTATAACATCCTGTAAAAAAGAGAATTACTAATAGTTCGAGTATAATTCTGCATTTCATGCTGTGAATGTAGTGAAAATATTTCGAGTTTAGTATGGAATCGTCATATCTTTATAATTCTTATGATGTTTAATTTTGTAAAGGTAGGAAAATAGATTCGAGTTGAATTTTTCGGACTAATATCAATATATCTTGAATATATAGTCTTTTAATAGTTCTTTTTCAACTTTAAAGTTGAATGTTTGTTGTGTTATACTACATTATTCATATCTTTGCATAAAGATATTTTAGATATGGATATAGAAACAGTCGATAAATTCTTGAAAGAATTTAAAGATAAGGCTAGGGTTTTCGGGATTATCTTTCGCATAGATAGAAAGAAGAATATACAAGCTTTGCTTGATTTGGAGATTTCGGCAATTATGCGTGAAAAGATAATAATGTCTTTGACAGTTGAGGACTATTATAAAGGTCCTACGGAAGATAAGTTGAATTATATGGGAGAACTTTGGGAGTTTGGCAAGTCCGTAGATAAAAAGGAGGTTTATATCAAAATAAGTAAAGGTACTGGAGCAAATTCTCCAATCTGTGTCTCCTTTCATTTGGCAGAGAGAAAAATAGAACATCCTTTCAAAAATAAAAAGTAGAAGTTATGAAAAGTCCGTTTACAGGTGGTGACGCTGCATTGTGTCATGAGAAGCAATCATTTGAATTTCGAAAAGACAATTTTGAGATAGTATATCATTTTTATAGATGTAAGGATACAAATGAAGAGTTTACTACAACTGAACTTGATCAACTGAATATGAATCAAGTTTATAATTTGTATCGTCAGAAATATGCGATACCATTTCCGGATGAAATAAAAAGAGTTCGGGAATTATATGGTATATCTGCACTTCGAATGTCTAAACTTTTAGGTTTTGGCGATAACCAATATAGAAAATACGAAGAAGGAGAGATGCCTAGTGTGTCTAATGGAAAAATGATTTCAGCTTTGAAAGATCCTCATTTCTTTTTGGAAATTCTGAAACTTGCTCAAAATCAGTTTCCAAATGATGAGATACTTAAAATTGAAAAAAGGGTAAAGGAACTGTTATTAAATAATTCTTGTTTTGAGAATAAAATAAATGAATTTATATTTCACAACCATTTGTCTTTACGTTCAAGTATGAATGGGTATGCTTCTGTCATTCCCGAGAAGGTTAAGCAGATTATTGTCTTTTTTGCATCTGCATTACAAGGAGTTTTTGAAACAAAACTAAATAAATTATTATTTTATTCTGATTTTCTTTCCTATAAGAAATATGGTAAAGGTATTAGCGGGTTACAATACCAAGCTATAAGTTATGGGCCTGTTCCTGTGCGTTATAGTACTATATATGAGAACTTGGACGGATTAAAAAAGGAAATTATAAATTTGGGAAATGGTTATTCTGGAAGTATGATTACAACTGTTGAGCAATTTGAACAGTCTTTATTTACAGTTGAAGAATTAGAGGTTTTACAATGTGTATTAGCTCATTTTGAGAAGAGTAAGGCTAATGAAATTTCAGAAATGAGTCATGCTGAAGAAGCGTGGCGTCAAAATGAAAAACAGCATAGCTTGATTGATTATAGTTATGCGTTTGATTTGAGACAGTTGTAATGTATGCTTCATTTTGATAAATGGTTAGCTGTGTTCTGTTAAAATGCATCCGACCGTTTTTCTTTATTTTTTCCTACGGATATTAGGTTTGTAATATATACGAAGGAAAGAAAGGAATCTTCCAACAGGCTGTTGGAAAAAGAGCGAATATAAAAAAGTTACCCCAATTTAAAAAGTAAAGGTAGTAGAACAAATAAGCAGGACCTTTTTAGAAGGTTTCTTCTTTATCTTCTTCGAGGCTTATGAGAGGACTATAGTAAGGAATTGGGAGAGATTTTACTTTACAACTGAAAAACTAAAAAAAATTAAAAATTCTAAGGTTGTCTCTGGAGCTTTTGCAAGTCTTTCCAAGAAAGATAGGAAATTTACAAAATAAGAGAAAATAATTATTTTGGCAAGATAGAGCTCTCCGAATGTTTACAAAATAGTTATATTTGTACTTGTAAACAAGGGGATATAATGGATATCTGGGATAAAAAGAAACGTTCCGACGTTATGGCAAAAATCAGAAGTAAGGATACGAAACCTGAATGGATCGTTCGTCGTTACTTATATTCTCGTGGCTACCGTTACCGTAAAAACGTAAAGGGGTTGCCGGGCACGCCTGATATTGTGTTGCGTAAATATGGTATTGTGATATTTATTCATGGATGTTTTTGGCATGGTCATGAAGTTGATGGGCATATTCCCCATTCTAATGTTGATTTTTGGAGGAAGAAAATAGAACGGAACAAGCAGCGTGATGAACATAATAAAGAAGCTTTAAAAAAAATGGGTTGGAAAGTCATGACCGTGTGGGAATGCCAACTGAAATCTGCGGTTCGAGAGAAAACGCTTTTGGAGGTGGAGTATTGGATTAATCATTCTTATTTGGAACGTTTTAAGCAGAAACCGTTTAGAATTTACGATGTTGAGGGAGCTAGTTTGCCTATTGTGGCTGAAGGATATATGAAATATGGAAAGCCCGAATAAAGATATTTCATAGTGTAAGAGTAAATGTCGAAATGTTAATAAGACACAGTGTTAAACTAATCTTTCATATCGGTTACCATAAACTTTGATATTCGTTTTGAATTTATATAATTCTTGTAAAAGAACTTTTTTATGTCTGTATTTAGAACTTGTAAAAAGAATAGATTGCATTTCTTTTGTCACTAGAATTTTCAATAATCTTATAAACTCGTCAATCGTGTATTCTTTTTTTATAGCAATGTATAGGCCGTTTTTTATCACTCTTGTGAGAATGCATTTATATGTTTCTATGGCTTTTAATGGAAAAGGTCTTCCTGCTATATAATCTGTTGGCATATCACCAAAACCTATAAAGGATTTTACTCCCTTCTGAATTGCGATCCGACTCAAACTTTTCGACTTGTTTTCATTAGAGTTACAAGAGAAACAGAATAATATTTTATTTTTAAAAAAGTCAATATTTTGTTCATGAATAAATTTCTCATTTTTATAAAAAAGTTCCTCGCTTAGTGCATCATTACTAATGAAATCTTCTGCCTTTTTGTTAAAAGAACCTAATAATTTGTCTCCTCGACCATGGCCCATAAATATGATAAACTTAGCTGCCGAACTTTGTGCTGAGTTTAAACATCTTTGATGGTCTTCATCTGAGAACTTTATTTTATAGCAATGCCAATCAGCTCCTAAATTTTTGCATAGAAACGTGTTTATCTTATTTAGAAATTTAGTGGAATCTTTTTTGTCAGTAGGATATATAGCAAATACTTTACACATAATCGGGTATTTCATTAAATGTGGATAAATAAGCGATAAATTGTTCCAATAGATCACGTTTGAGTTTTATACTGTCTGATGTGTTTTTAGATAATAGTATATCACCGATCTTGCAGCATGGAATTCCTTCATATGGTGGAAATTTATATATTAACTCGTTAGACATTAACCAATCACATAGTTCCCTTTCAAAATCAAAGTCCTTTTCTTTTTTTATGTGAGAGATTAAATTCTGTTGTAACTTTTCGTCGTTTTTTGCATATTCAATAGGAGTTTCGGATAAAAATTTTAAGGTTTTTTTCTGTTCTTCAAAGTCTTTGTTTTTTAGTAGAATATCTGATATCACATTTTCAATTTTTGCTGAATATAAAAGAATTTTCTTGTGATACGAAGGTACATTCTTTGCGAAAATTTTGACTACATCCAATCCGTTTAATTCATTCTCGATAAGATTATAATCGGAAGCAAATGCATCCAACTTTTTTAAAAAAGGAGTATTCTGTAGTTCCTCAATAAAGGATATTTTATCAAAAGAAGTGTTATAGCCTACTCGTTTTTGAAAATTAGCAGGATTGATTTCTTTATAGACAAGGTCTATGCCTTCATTCTTAAGTGTATTTTTTATAGCATCCAATGTCGCAGATTGAGATTGTTCGTCAACTATTATTAAGTGCTTTTGTTCCATCTATTTGAAAATAATTTTAAAATTCATACCTGTTTTGTTTACTGGAGAATCCACAATTATTGTAGCGTTCATTTTTCTTAATGACTCTTGAACTAAATATAATCCAAATCCAGTTCCATTATTTTTTCCAGTTTTTCTAAATTGAAATATCTCATTTGGGTTATTGCTGAATTCTTGCGATAATCCTTCACCATCATCATATATGTTTAATATCATATTATCATTTTGCAGATAACAGGAGAACCAAATATTTTTAGCTTTCCACGCTTCAGAATTATCTAAAAAGTTATCTATGATTAATGCTAAATCTAGTTTACTTCCAAAAACCATAAAATATTCAATTTTAGTTTTATAATGAACCTTTAGTTTAGTATCTATGGTTGAAAGATAACCCGAGATGAAAGACGGAAGATTGATCTTCTGAATATCAGCTTCTGAAAGATCGCTCTCTAGAATTAGGTCAGTAGCCTTTAATGATTTATTGGATAGTCGTAAAATTACGAATAAAGATTCTAATAGTTTATTCTTATATGTTTTCTCTATTGGCATCATATTTAAATTAGCCATTAGATTGTTTATTTCTTGTTTAATTTTACTATTGTTGTTTTTGACATGATGTATTAATGCATCTGTTTCAGGAGTTGATTGTTTTTTGTAGAATTCAACTTTAAGACGTTCAATCTGAACTTCTTTTTCTTTTTCAATTTTTATTTTATCTGCATATTCTTCAGCCTCTTTTCTTTTCTGGGCTTCTTTAAACTTTTCATCAATGGCAGATGAGAGATGCTGTTGTAAATTATAAACTTCACTCCTATGTTGTTCGTCTATTTCTCTCAATCTTTTCTGAAGCTCTAAAATCGTTGCAGTCTGTTTCTCTACTATACTTTTATAGTATTGTAATTCTGCAATAGCTTTTGTTGTAGCGTCAACAGTAGAATATTTAGAAAGCTCTTTTATTTGTCTTTGTAAATCTTCGTTTTCTAAGGCTTTTTTCTGTAGAATTCTATTCAATGCATCACCATCGATCTTTTTTGATTCAAAATCAGAAAGTAGTTGTTCAAATTCTCTTTCTGAATTGATTTTTTCTTCTTGAATTTTATTCAGAATGAGTTCTTCATTAACATATAATTCAATAACATCAGTTGCTTTTGCTGCAATTATTGAATGAATAGATGAGTATGTGCGTCGTTTTTTTGTAATTTCATCTTCTCTGTATTGCAGATCATTTTCTGAAATAGCTCCTGAAATAATTTTTTTTTCGATATCGCTAATATTTAGATCTTTAGGAATACTATCCCATGCTAATCCATCAACGACATATTTTTCAAGACGTTTCAATGTCTTATTAAAAAAACCATTAGTTAGTTTTTTGTAACACTCATTCTCTACAAGACCTTCTCTGCTTGATACTATTCTAAAATAATCGTCACGATCCAATACTTCAATGCGTCCCACAATATCGCGAGTGCCTAGAAATCTTGCATATCCCTGCTGTTTCCTAAATTCTAATCCTAACCAGTCATCGCCTTCTTCACCATATGGTGGTATTCTAAATCCATTTAAAAACAAGTATATTGAGCCGTAATTGACAGGCCTAATGCCTGTTTGTTTCGTAAAAAAGGCTTTAGAATAGGGATTGAGATAGAATATTATGCATTTTGCGTCTTTTATAAAATCAGAAAATTCATTTTTCTCTTTTATCCAAAAAATAGTTTCTCCTTTGTCTTTGAGTGTTGTTAGTGTTGTGGCTCCATTATCTTGAACTTCACACTCAATGCTTGTTGCCTTAAAATTTAATTTTTCAAATACTGAGTTTTCTATTCGTCCTATAAACTTAGCTTTTTCTTCTGCATTTTTATTTTCTTCCTCAAATTCAGGGGCATTAAGATATATTCCAAAGTCATTTTTTTCAAAAGCCTGATTGGGATTAATCAGACGTTCTAAATATGTTCTTAGATTAACCAATTTTTCTGTATTCCACTTTGGCTGTTCCCAGTAAACCCATTGACTTCTTAACTTAATAATTTCTAGCACCACTCCATGTTTAAAAGGTTTGATACCTCTCATCTCTAATTCTGTGGTAGAAAGTATTTCGTATTCAAGGACTACATCTTGAATCTCTTTCTTTTCATCATCTACTTCAAATTGACGCCAGTTTAATTGCAATAATATAAATTCTGATGATTCTTCTTTTTTGGTATATAGGTTTAGAAATTCTCCAAGCCTATCACAAGAAAACCGTCCTACTCCTTTTGCTCCAGCCATCATGCGATTATGCTGATAAGACTTTTTCTTTTTCTCGGAGTATGCAATGTTAAGCCATTTGTTTTTTATGTCATTTATGTCCATTCCAACACCATTATCCCGGATAATAAGTCGGGAGGTCCTAGAAGAATATTTTTCTATTGATAGATCATCATTATTTACCAGATTTATAAAGTAAAGCCCTAAAATGAAAACAAGAGCTAAACAAGTGCAAATAAAACCGCTTATTTACAGTCGATTATAGGGTGCTTGATGTTTTCAGTTGTTTTCTTTCTTTTCAGTTGATTGGTTCTTTTTCGGTGCAATTTTGTTTCTTGTTTGTTTCTCAATATCGACCTTTATTCATATCTTTGCAACAGAAACAAAATTATGAAGGGATCGATATGCCACGAGTAAAGAAGCCTACAAAAGTAAAAGAGCCTGTCCGCCTTCGGACAAAGAAGCTGGCAGATGGAAGCCAAAGTCTGTATCTTGATATATACCGTTTCGGAAAACGAACATACGAATATCTCAAGTTGTATCTCATTCCGGAAACGGACAACAATGCCCGTCGGCAGAATCAGGCGACCATGAATGCCGCCAATGCCATCAAGTCCAAACGTATTATCGAGTTGACCAACGGCGAGGCCGGTATAGAAACCAAAGAGAGAGTTTACCTGCTTGACTGGATGAACACCTACAAGGAGAACCAGGCCAAACGTGGCAAAAAGGACGGTTATCAGATTGACATCACTATACGCATCTTGAAGGATTATGCGGGAGAACGTATGTTGATGGATCAAATAGACAAGACATTCTGCCAGAATTATCTTGACTACCTTCAGTCCGAATACCGTTCCAGAGGCAAACGAGTGTCGAATTACACACTGCATACTTATTACCGGGTATTGAACGGAGCCTTGAATGCGGCTGTCAGGGCCGAGATCATCAAGTCCAATCCTTTCACGAAAATCAGCAAGTCGGAAAAGATCCGTCTGCCTGAAAGCAAACGGTCATACATGACCATTGAAGAGGTGCGTGCATTGATCGCAACCCCGATGAAAAATGAATCCGTGAAAGGTGCCTATCTGTTCTCTTGTTTCTGCGGTCTGCGAATCAGTGATATAATCAAGCTGCAATGGAAAGATGTATTCGTTGACCGTGGACAATACCGTCTGTCGGTTTCCATGCAGAAAACCAAGGAACCGATTTATCTCCCGCTTTCCCCGGAAGCGTTGAAGTGGATGCCTGCACGTGGGGACAAAGCTCCTGATGACAATGTGTTTGACCTGCCGTCCCCAGCAATGGTCAATATTCTTATCAAACCATGGGCAAAAGCGGCGGGAATAAACAAGCGTTTTACATTCCATACGGCGCGGCACACGTTCGCGACGATGATGCTGACACTCGGAGCAGACTTATATACGACATCCAAGCTGCTCGGCCATGCTGACGTGAAAATGACACAGGTGTACGCCAAAATCATCAACCAGAAAAAGGATGATGCGGTCAACCTGGTCAACGGATTGTTTGAGTGACCAATGATATACCATATCATGTCAAATTTACAAGTAGATATTTTAAGGGCGTCATCGATGCAGATACAATCGAAAAACGATACCTTTATGATGATATATTATTATAAACCAATAAAATGTAAATCGACATGACAAGAGCTGACATCAGCCTTCTCTCTTTTTGAGGGGAGCAAACACCCGCATCACATTGAAGCGGCACAGGACGTGGCGGAAGAACTTTTCGCCCTGCTTACCGAAGCAAAAACAGTTTATCTCCAGGAGGTCAAAATCTACGGCAAACAGTATTGCCGTTATGTGGAGGATTTCGTGAACAGTCACCGGTATATTGACTGCAACAATGCTGTCTGCCGGAACTGCCACGAAATGAACATCCACATCGTCAAGGGACTGCTGACTGACTGTCCCCACCTTATCCAACCGCTTTTTTCCGCCCCGAGCCTTTCTTTCGAGGAGTGCATGGAACTGAAGCGGAAGTATGACACATCGGAACTGGCATCCTCCGATTGTAATCCGGCAAAGTTTTCATTTCTTTCTTTTGACTGCAGCCTTTCACGCGAACAACTGGCCGGTATCGTTTCTTGCGCCAACACTTATCATCTGTTCTGCTCTTCCGTAACCATTGACGACATGGAATCTCTCTTCTCCTGCAAGAGAGGTTTCAGCCTTCGGGTGAACAGCGTGCGCCGTGTGGCTATCCTGTTCGATGCCCTTCTTGAGCATTCCTTTATTCAGGCCCAATGGCAGACAGTTCTCAGCAAGGGAAAATTTCTGCGGACCAAGGACGGGAAAGGATTCGTTTCAGCCACGAGTCTTTCATCCGCGTTGTCTGCCATGCGAAACGGCATGACGTCGGCGGCCTACGCAATCAAGCGGACCGTCGATGAACTGAGGTGGTGCCAATAAGTGCAAAAAAATAAAGCATGTGAAAGGTAAAAGCGTGATAGTTGCCGTGATACGTGGCAACTATCACGGTATAAATTTCCGTCAAGCAATTCACTTGTCCTACCTTTGACTACAGTTAGCGCTATATGACGGAAAGCATGCTTCCATTGTCTAATTTTTAATCAATGTCTTATGCAGAATAGTAACAGATTGACATTCATGGAAAGGTTGAGCGAACGGCTCACGGCCCTTGAAGCGATTATCCGGAAACTGGAGCCGGTCGAGAGCTTTCTGGAACGGGTGGAATTGCTGGAAAAGAACATTTACGCGACCAAAAAGGTCTTTACTTTTTCGGAAGCCTGCATGTACATCGGGGTATCAGAAAGTATGCTGTATAAACTTACGGCCAACAAGGAGATTCCTCACTACAAGCCTCGCGGCAAGATGATCTACTTTGCCAAGGAGGAACTGGACGAATGGCTCCTGCAGAATCATGAACTTGCCGTCGATGATGCCACGCGGATGGCACACGAGGCGGCAGCAGTACAACCCTTCTTAAACGAGAAACGCCATGGAAAACGAAAGAAGAACTGACCAGAAGACGGGAATGGGATTGGAAGAGACGCGTCTGTCAGATATTCTTTCAGCTTCCCAAATCAAGGCGACGGATACATACGAGACCCCGCCGCAAATTATCTGGATTGACAATTCGACCATAGCGACTCTCGGCAATTTCAGTGCATCGACCGGCAAGGCAAAATCCAAGAAGACATTCAATGTCTCCGCCCTTGTCGCCGCTTCCCTGGCAGGAAAGCAGGTGCTGAACTACCGGGCGCATCTGCCGGAAGGCAAACGCCGGATCCTGTATGTCGATACCGAGCAGAGCCGCTATCATTGTCACACGGTGCTGGAACGTATTCTGCGGTTGGCCGGGCTTCCTACCACAGCAGACAGCGAGAACCTTGATTTCATCTGCCTGCGGGAGTATTCTCCGACAGTCCGTATAAGTGTGATAGACTATGCCCTGCGTCAGGGTAAAGGTTACGGGCTGGTTATCATTGACGGTATCCGCGACCTTATGCTGGACATCAACAGCACCAGCGAATCGGTGGAGGTAATCAACAAAATGATGGAATGGTCCTCTCGTTACGACCTGCATATCCATTGCGTGCTGCACCTGAACAAAGGGGACAACAATGTACGAGGCCATATCGGTACGGAGATGAGCAACAAGGCGGAAACAGTACTGGTCATCAGCAAATGCAACGAGAATCCGTCTGTCAGTGAAGTCCATGCCCTGCATATCCGGGAAAAGGAGTTCAAACCCTTCGCGTTCACCGTGGACGACAACGGGCTCCCGGTCATCGCCGAAGGGCACACGTTCGGTGACACCCCGAAACCCAGGCAACGGACAAGCTTTACGGAGCTGAGCATCGAGCAGCACCGGGAAGCCCTTTCCGCTGCCTTTGACGGCAAACCCATCAGGGGCTTTGAGAATGTACTGCAACGTCTGATCGCCTCTTATGAAAACATAGGCTTCAAACGTGGCCGCAGTGTCATGATAAAACTGCTGCAGTACCTGACGGACAACCTTAAACTTGTTGTCAAGCAGGACAAGCTGTTCTACTATGACATGACCCCCGCGGAAGCAAGGCTTTTTGATGAAGAATGAAGCCGGGCGCGGGCATATATATTTCAGTTTACTTTAGTATGTATATATATAGGGAATAAAACTAAACTAAACCATTTCCGTGTGAACAAGTGAAAGAAAACAGCCATGACTATAGAAGAAGCAAAACAGGTACGCATAGTGGACTTCCTGGCGCAGCTCGGCCACCATGCGCAATACGTTAAATCGGATCAGTACTGGTATCTCTCGCCGTTAAGGGATGAACAGTCGCCGTCGTTCAAGGTAAATGACCGGTTGAACGAATGGTATGATTTTGGGGCGGCCACCGGAGGCGACCTCGTGGAATTGGGTAAATACCTTTACCAGACTGAAAGTGTAAGCGAGGTACTGGCATACATCGGGCGGCATTCCAGCGATATGCCTTTGCCGAAAGTCCGTTTCCAGGCTCTTCCGCCCCGTCCCGTGGAATCGGATATGAAAAATCTGATTGTCGTCCCGTTACGGCATCACGCGTTATACTCTTACCTTCAGTCCCGGAAAATAGATGCTGACATAGGACGTATGTTCTGCAAGGAAATCCATTATGAATTGCGTGACCGGCATTATTTTGCCCTCGCGTTCGGTAATGTTTCGGGCGGATATGAAATGCGCAACGCCTATTATAAAGGATGTATCAAGAACAAGGACATCTCCCTGATCGGACATCAGTGCGGAGAGATACAGCAACGGGTCTGCGTGTTCGAGGGGTTCATGGACTTTCTGTCTTACCTGACATTGAAGCAGTCATGCAACTGGACCATTTGTATAGACCAGCCTTGCGACTACCTTATCATGAACTCCGTAAACAACCTGAAAAAGGCATTGATGTACCTGCAGAGATACCTGCATATACATTGTTATCTCGACAACGACCTTGCCGGGCAAAAGACCGTGGAAACCATAGCCGGACTATACGGCGAACGGGTCAGCAACGAAGCTGTCCGATATAGCGAATACAAGGATCTGAATGATTGCTTGCGAGGCAAGAAACGCTGACCTAAAAATGCGAATCTGCCAATGGAAGCCCTCCTGAACGGAGGGCTTTTTTTTATGCCCTGACTTCTACATTTTTTCCGTTCATTAAGGCGATATAGTACGATTTTATAGTACGATTTTCAAAATCGATATAAATCTTGTAAAGAAAACATCCGTTTAATACACAATTATTTCGTAGTTCGGAATTCTCCTTTTTTATTTGTGAAATCAAACTAATACAAAATTCAATATCCATACTAAAAGATATGAGATCATATTTCATTTTTGCCATTGTTCTGACGGTCGCGTACCTCATTTATTACGCGGTCATCATTATGCAGGATCTCTATGGAAAAAGGAGAACCGGCAAGACAGAGGAGGAAGTTTTCGACCTCGGCACACTGGAGGACGAAGAGAGTGTTGCCGTGAGCGAGAGTGAAACCGGGTTCCGTGTCGGCAACGAGCAATACGATACTGAAACAGCATCAGGCGGCGATTCTGCCACCGACCAGAAGCCGGCGGACAAAAAGCCGGAGACAAAGGAGACCCCGGAAGAAAGACTGGAGCGTCTCAAAGCCAAGGCGGAGGAAAAGATGGAGGAAACCACGCCCTACCTGTCTGATGGCTTCAGTGCAGATGAAATGTACAAGGCGATGCTTTCCAGGGGCAAACTGGAAAATCGTCCGGAGATGGCCTGGAAACCAATTAAAGACAAATTGTAGCATGTCGATTAAGCAAAAGATAGTATGCCTGTTAATTCTTGTACCCTATGCGGCTTTCGCCAAGAGCGGCAGCGTGAACTACAGCTGGGGAGCGGATGCGCTGGCCACGATGCACGACTTCGTGGTCACGATGATGCTGTATGTCCTGTATATATGCTACTCCATCGCATCCGTTCTGGTCATCGTGTCCGCCTTCCAGATCTACATCAAGATGAACACTGGAGAGGACGGTATCGTCAAATCCTTTTTATCGCTGCTTGGCGCGTGCCTGTTCATCATCGGGGCCTCCATCGTACTTCCGGCATTTTTCGGTTATCGCATATAAGGCTGTTTAACAATCCAATACATAAATATTAACTCAAAAACGATCAAGTATGTTTCAGAAAGTAAAACAAATGTGCCGAAAGGCAAAAGGATTCATCCAAGGTGTTTCCACCAAAGTGAAGATGCTTGCACTCACTTTGTTCTCTGGTACCACGGCAATGGCCCAGAGTACGGCCGGCGACTATTCAGCCGGTACTACCGCACTTTCTACCGTGGCGGAGGAAATTGTCAAGTATGTACCAGTCATGGTCAAGCTCTGCTATGCCATCGCCGGTGTAGTCGCCATTATCGGCGCCATCTCCGTTTACATCGCCATGAACAACGAAGAGCAGGATGTCAAAAAGAAGATCATGATGGTGGTTGGTGCATGTCTTTTCCTGATTGCAGCAGCACAGGCTCTTCCTTTGTTTTTCGGCATTGACGCATAAAAGTACCGAGGGATGAAAAGCAAGGAAACACGTTATCCGGACTATCCGCTGTTCAAGGGGCTGCAACGTCCTCTTGAAGTGATGGGATTGCAGGGCCGCTACATCTATTGGGCGGCAGGAACGGCAGGCGGAGCCATCGCGGGCTTCATAGCCGTTTACTGCCTTGCCGGATTCGTGGCCGGGCTGGCCGCGCTGACAGTCATTCTGTCGGTGGGCATCGTGCTAATCATCTTCAAGCAGCGGAAAGGTCTGCACAGCAAGAGAACGGACCGAGGCGTGTTCGTCTATGCCTACTCGCGTAAGGTCTGACAAAATTAAACCATCACAGCAATGTGTGGCTATATTGAATGTTGAACGCGGGTAGGTTCGTATGAGATACGGGCCTACCCCTATTTAATTGAACGAATATTGAAATGACCCTATACATTATCCTGATTTTCGTTGCCTTATGCGCGGGTATGGCCATATCCGTCCATGCGTTCGGTACCGGAGGCAAGCGCAAGCGTATCTTCCAGGACATCTATTTCTCGGTGGAAGACACGGAAGGCGTGGGTGTCCTGTACACCAAGACTGGCGAATACTCCGCCGTGCTGAAGATCGAGAATCCGGTACAGAAGTATTCGGCGAACATAGACAGCTACTACGATTTCACGCATCTGTTCTCCGCCCTTGCCCTGACCTTGGGAGAAGGTTATGCCATTCACAAGCAGGACATCTTCGTGAGGAAGCGTTTTGTCAACGAGGATACCGGGAAACAGGAGTACCTTTCTGAATCGTATTTCCGGTATTTCAAGGGAAGGGCGTACACGGACAGCATGTGTTACCTGACCATCACGCAGGAAGCCAGGAAAAGCCGCCTTTTCTCGTTCGACAACAAGAAATGGCGTGATTTCCTTGTCAAGATCCGCAAGGTACAGGACCAGTTGCGGGACAGCGGCGTGCAGGCGCGTTTCCTGAACAAATCCGAGGCAAGCGATTACGTGGACCGGTATTTCGCCATGAACTTCAAGGACCGTATCATCTCGATGACGAACTTCAAGTCGGACGACGAGAGCGTCTCGATGGGTGACAAGCGCTGCAAGGTGTACAGTCTCGTGGACGTGGACTGCATCTCGCTGCCTTCGATGATCAGACCCTATACCAATATAGAAGTGAACAACACGGAAATGCCCGTGGATCTTGTCTCGGCCATTGACAGCATTCCGAATGCCGATACAGTGGTCTATAACCAGGTCATCTTCCTTCCCAACCAGAAGCGTGAACTATCGCTGCTGGACAAGAAGAAGAACCGGCACGCGAGTATTCCCAACCCGAGCAACCAGGCAGCGGTCGAAGACATAAAACGTGTACAGGAGGTGATTGCCCGCGAGAGCAAGCAGCTCGTGTACAGCCATTTCAACCTTATAGTGGCCGTGTCCGGCGATACGGACCTGCAGAAGTGTACGAATCATCTGGAGAACGCTTTCGGTAGAATGGGAATCCATATTTCCAAACGAGCCTACAACCAGCTGGAGCTGTTCGTCGGCTCGTTCCCGGGCAACTGCTACAGCCTGAATGAAGAGTATGACCGGTTCCTGACCCTATCGGACGCGGCGATGTGCCTGATGTACAAGGAACGTGTGCAGCACAGCGAAGACACCCCGGTGAAAGTCTATTACACTGACCGCCAGGGAGTGCCTGTCGCCATCGACATCACCGGCAAGGAAGGCAGACAGAAGCTGACGGACAACTCGAACTTTTTTGCCCTCGGGCCGAGCGGTTCCGGGAAATCCTTCCACATGAACTCTGTTGTGCGCCAGCTGCACGAACAGGGTACAGACATCGTAATGGTCGATACCGGAAACTCCTACGAGGGATTGTGCGAGTATCTGGGAGGCAAGTACATCAGCTACACGGAGGAACGCCCCATCACGATGAACCCGTTTCGTATCCACAAGGAAGAGATGAACGTGGAAAAGACCGGCTTCCTGAAGAATCTTGTCCTGCTGATCTGGAAGGGCACGCAGGGAACAGTCACGAAGACGGAAGACCGTCTGGTGGAAAATGTAATCACCGATTATTACGATGCGTATTTCAACGGCTTCGACGGCTTCACGCCCATGCAGCGGGAAGACCTGAGAAAAAGCCTCGCCATAGACGAACGCAACCGTGACGGGAACCGTGAGGAAAGCGAGCAGGAACGGAACAGCCGTATCGAGTGCATGATAGACGAAATGGAACGCAGGCGCAAGGAGTTGAAGGTGGAAGAACTCTCGTTCAATTCATTTTACGAATACTCCGTCCAGCGTATTCCGGACATCTGTCACGAGAACCACATTTCGGGCATAGACCTCTCGACTTACCGCTACATGATGAAGGACTTCTACAGGGGCGGCAACCATGAAAAGACCCTGAACGAGAACATGGACAGTTCGCTGTTCGACGAGACCTTCGTGGTGTTCGAGATTGACAGTATAAAGGATGATCCGCTGCTGTTCCCGCTTGTCACGCTGATAATCATGGACGTGTTCCTGCAGAAGATGCGAATCAAGAAGAACCGCAAGGTGCTTGTCATCGAGGAAGCCTGGCTGCGACATGTAAGTCTTGTATATGATTGTTTAACATTCCATTC
>NZ_QTMW01000038.1:0-57260 GCF_003604005.1 Bacteroides sp. OF03-11BH
AAATTACAAACGAGAATATAGTAAAAAATATAATGCGTCTGCCCTGTTAATTACTACTATTAATTCGTTCTACCAAGGTTATTCTTTAGTTCTACCTTGGTTATCGTTTGGTTCGACCATGGTATTTGTTTAGTTCTACCTAGGTGGAACGAATTGTTATTTGCTACAAAAGTAGGTAGTTTATGTAAGAGAGAGGTGCTTTAATTGTAGAGTGGTTTCTTATTTGAATAAGATAACTAATTGAAGCCTGTCTATTTATATACATACGCTTTAATTATACAATCATCATTCTAAACATTTATGCCTCTCTCTTGTTATTTTCCGAAAAGTATTTGTACCTTTGTCATTGGAACGTAGCACGCCTTTGTGGTGTGCGATTGTGCGTTTCCTCGGCTAGTAGGAAATTGTAACGGATTTTTTAATGCATGCTGGGAAGACGCCTGTACTTCTATGACTTCTCATAGGGTACGGGCTGTCTGCCCGTATGCATTGGGTAGCCGTTACTACCTCCTACTAGCGGGATGTGACAGCTCCGTACTCTTTTATAATAAAAGGTACGGGACTAGTTAATATTATTAATCTAGTTCCGTTTTTTTATGTCAAATTGGCTCACAACAAAACAGATGTCTGAAAGACACGGCATCCAGGAGACGATTCTTAGAAATTGGGCAAATCTTGGATACATTACGAGTTCCCGAATCAACGATCAGTTGTTTTTGGATGATGAGAGTTTGGATGCTTATCTGGAAGCTCACAAAAGACTTGGTTTAGAAGCAGGTTACCTTTCTAAAATCGTAGAAGAAAAGAAACTGGAACGGGACTTTATCATTTCAAAATACGATGATCTACTATATGTATTGAGAACACAGAAGACTTGTAAACCTCTATATGAAATAATCATTCGTGAACTGGCAGCATTGATTCTTCACCCTGTTACCCGCGATATCTTCTATTCAATTTCTACAGGAGAATCAGTAGCGAAAGTGGCTGATCGGCATCGAATTACCTATGGGAAGACATTGCAAATGTATAACTCTATACTTAAAGGGTTGAATTTGAAGAAAGATATATTGGCTACTTATCGAAAGCGTGCTATCGATGCTCGTTTTTTATCTTTGGCAGACAATAATAAGAATATAAATGTTGGGCAGGAGGAGTGGATACTTCAATTGCCTGTTTGTAAAGTAGCTGATACTCGGCTGGCTAATGTCTTGTATAATCAAGATGTTCGAACAGTAAAAGACTTATTGGAAATCGTATCGGGAAGAGGTTGGAAAAGTCTGTTGAGAATAGAAGGAGTAGGAAAAACTTCCTACTATCATTTATTATCCAAACTTCAGATGATAGGTGTTGTGGATGAAAGTCTGGATCGGATTCTTGCCGGATGCTCTAATGGTAAGTTCGATAATAAATGACGGGTAGGACATAATTATGGAAAGAGAGATGATATAAAGAGGTTATTTTAAAGGAAAGATAGAAATTTCAACTTCTAAAATAGCCTCCTTATATTATATATGTATGAACATACGGTCTATCTCTCTGCCTCTATTGTATAAGTAAAGCTGTCTGCCCGATAATACCCGACGTTGTATTCAATAGGTACTCCGTTCACATCATAAACAAATCTTCTCCTTATTAATATAGGGTCATTGGATTTTATCTCCAGTTTCTCTGCAATAAATTCCCCTGCAAGTCTGGCTGAAATCTCCTCCTTGCTGGTCTTTACTACTATATTATATTGGGTTTCCAGCATTTCGTATAATGGGCGTGTATAATCTTCCTCTCCGGTTAGTGGAATATTGGGGTTGAAATAAGAGATGAAGTAAACAAACGGATATTCTTTTTTTCCTCTGACACGCTCCATCACTACACAGCGAGTGTCGGGATTGGAACCTAAATCAAAGAATGTGCCGATTTCTTCGGTTGGACGCTTTAAACTGATATGCAGCTCGAAATTGCGAATCTCGATACCTAACATCTTCATCTCCTGTGAGAAACTAAGCCAGTTCTTTACTCCGCCTACGATACCTTTCTTTACTACCTTCGTTCCGTAACCTTTCTTTCGCACCAAAAGCCCCTCAAACACGAGTTTGTTGATAGCTTGTCTTAATGTGTTCCTTGAAATGTGTAATTGTTCAGACAATTCGACCTCGTTGGGAAATAGCTTCCCGTTTTTGTACTCTTCAGATTCTATGAGTCTTCTTAGTATCTCTTCTGCCTGAATATGAAGCGGTTTATCACTATTATGATCTAATTTCATATCTATTCTGATTGGTTTATTTTCAGCAAATATAAGATTTATCAAAAAATAATCCAAGTTTTGTTTGGAATAAAAATAAAATCTATATATTTGCACAATTGAAAGTATGTATGAACATATAAAATTTAAAAACGCTATAAACATGAGAAAAGCTAATTATGATAAATTTCCTTCTACGAAGCTGACGGGGATGCTTGTTCAGGGTTGGGATAGTATCATTTCTATGTTAAAAAAGAAAATGGATGCAAGAAAAGTGCTGGCTGTGGATTTATATACAGGAGTATATGAAGAAGAAGTGCTGGATGCTTTTTCAAAAGAATTCTCCGGAAGAGTGATGAATGTACGTGATTTGATGAAACCGGAAAAAGAAATTCAAACGTTGACAGAACGCTTCATGACTGAAGATGTGTTATTCGGCTATGTTACCAATTTGAAGCTGGAAGATTATTTGGATGCGGATAAGGTGGCTGCTGCACGGAAGCAAATCAGTGAAGCAAAAGAAACCATTGTAATCATAGGTACGGGTGCTGCTGTTGTTGCTCCACAGGATGCGATGGTAGTTTATGCGGATATGGCACGTTGGGAAATCCAACAACGTTTCCGCCGGCATGAGGTAAAAGCTTTAGGTATAGACAATCGGAACGATGCTGTTTCTTTGCAATACAAGAGAGGGTATTTCAACGATTGGAGAGTATGTGATAGGTATAAGGAAAGATTGTTTGATAGGGTAGAATTCTGGATTGACACCCATGTGGCCGGGACACCGAAGATGATTGATAAGGATACTTTCTTTAAAGGGGTAGAGGCAACGGTGAACACACCGTTCCGGGTAGTTCCTTTCTTCGATCCGGCTCCCTGGGGTGGTCAATGGATGAAAGAGGTTTGCGACCTGGATCGTGAACGTGAAAATTTCGGCTGGTGCTTTGACTGTGTACCTGAAGAGAACAGCCTTTATTTTGAAGTGAACGGAGTACGCTTTGAGCTGCCTTCGGTTGATTTGGTTTTACTGAAAAGTAAAGAGTTGCTTGGTGAACCGGTGGAGGCACGCTTTGGAAAAGACTTCCCTATTCGTTTCGACTTTTTGGATACGATGGGCGGAGGTAATTTGAGTTTGCAGGTGCATCCTACTACTCAATTTATCCGCGACAGCTTCGGTATGTACTACACACAGGATGAAAGTTACTACATGGTAGATGCGGGAGAAGATGCCGTAGTTTATCTGGGAGTGAAGACGGGGGTTGATAAGGAGGCGATGATCGGCGATTTGCGTAAAGCACAAAAAGGTGAATTGGTGTTCGACGCAGAAAAGTACGTAAATAAGATTCCGACAAAGAAACACGACCACTTCCTGATCCCGGGAGGAACCGTTCATTGTTCCGGTGCCAACAGTATGGTGCTTGAAATCAGCTCGACTCCGAACCTCTTTACTTTCAAACTATGGGACTGGCAACGCTTGGGACTGGATGGAAAACCGCGTCCGATCAATGTGGAACGTGGTAAATGCGTAATCAACTGGAACCGGGATACGGAATATGTGAATGAACATCTTCGCAACCAGTTCAAGGAGGTTGCTTCCGGAGAAGGCTGGATAGAAGAACGTACCGGATTGCATCCGAACGAATTTATCGAAACCCGCCGTCACCGTTTCTCATCACCGGTATTGCATCATACAAACGATAGTGTAAATGTACTGAATCTGTTGGAGGGAGAAGAGGCCGTAGTTGAGAGTCCTACTCATGCTTTTGAACCTTTCGTGGTACATTATGCCGAAACATTTATCATTCCTGCCGGGGTGAAAGAATATACCATTGCCCCGTATGGTAAATCTGCAGGAAAAGAATGTGTAACAATCAAAGCTTACGTACGCTTTTAATAATGAAATAAATCATCTAATATCTTGAGAACTATGTATGAACATGATGAACGAATCGTAATGACGCTCGATGCGGGAGGCACTAATTTCGTGTTTTCAGCCATACAAGGCTGTCGCGAAATAGTGGAACCTATTTGCCTTCCGGCAGCGTCCGACGACTTGGAGCGTTGCTTGTCTGTTCTTGTAGAAGGTTTCCTGGAAGTTGAAAAACGATTGCCGAAACTTCCGGTAGCTATCAGTTTTGCTTTCCCCGGGCCTGCTGACTATGAGCATGGAATTATTGGTGACTTGCCTAACTTCCCGGCCTTCAGGGGAGGAGTGGCACTTGGACCTTATTTGAGGGAACAGTTTGGTATTCCGGTTTTTATTAATAATGACGGTAATTTGTTTGCTTATGGCGAAGCCTTGGCAGGCACTTTGCCCGAAGTGAATAAACGCCTGAAAGAAGCAGGCAGCAGTAAGGTATATAAGAACCTGCTCGGAATTACGCTGGGTACAGGGTTTGGTGCCGGAGTGGTGATTGACAGCCGGTTACTGACCGGAGACAACGGTTGCGGCGGCGACGTCTGGATTATGCGGAATAAGAAATATCCCGAAATGATCGCGGAAGAAAGTGTCAGCATCAGGGCTGTCAGGCGAGTATATCAGGAATTGACCGGAAAGGATGCTTCTTCTTTGACTCCCAAAGATATATATGATATTGCCGAAGGGACTGCAGAGGGAGATCAGCAGGCTGCTGTCCGGAGTTTTAACGAACTGGGAGAGATGGCCGGTGATGCTATCATCCGTGCATTGAATATTGTTGATGGCTTGGTAGTGATTGGCGGAGGAGTGGCTGGAGCGGCTAAATACATACTTCCGGGAATTATGAATGAGATGAATCGGCAGATTGGCACGTTTGCAGGAGCTTCTTTCCCTTGTTTGCAGATGGAGGTGTTCAATCTGTCCGAAAAAGAGGCATTTGATAAATTTCTGGAAGAAAAAGACAAGATGGTGAAAATACCATTTTCGGAGAGAGAGGTACATTATGCCTGTCACAAGAAAATAGGCATTGCTGTTTCTACATTAGGAGCAAGCAGGGCTGTTGCTTTAGGGGCTTATTCCTTTGCTTTGTCCCAACTTAATATCTTTATGATAACTCTTCTATTAATTCAAATATAAAATGTTATGAAACAATCTAATCTATTGAACGCGCAATTTGCCCGCCGGCTTTTCAGAACGGCATTTTCGAGTTGGCAATTATTGGCTGTTATGTTGATTGTTTGTATGAATGTGGCTGTTGGTTCCAAACTGTATGCGCAATCTAATACAATCGCAGTGAAAGGTAAGGTAATGGCAGACGGGGAACCCGTGATTGGGGCTACCGTGCTGGTGAAAGGTGTATCTACGGGTACGGCTACGGATATGGATGGAAATTTTTCACTGAATGTTGCTTCAAAAGCGGTATTGGTAGTTTCCTCAATAGGATATGAAACACAGGAAGTTCCGGTGAACGGCCGCCAGTTTATCAATGTGGTGTTGAAGTCGGACGTGGTTGCGTTGAAAGATGTGGTAGTAGTGGGCTACGGTGTACAGAAGAAAGTGAATCTGACAGGAGCTGTTTCTTCTCTTTCAACGGATGAACTGGAAGGAAAACCTATTGCCAACGTTCTGGAGGCTATGCAGGGAACTACTCCTGGTTTGGTTATTCAGCAGGGAACTTCTACACCGGGTAGCGTGCCTTCTATAAATATCCGCGGATTGAATACGATGAATAATAATGATCCGTTGGTGATAATTGATGGAATTGAAGGATCGCTGGCTAACCTGAATCCGGCGGATATTGAACAAGTCTCTATTTTGAAAGATGCTTCTTCTACTGCGATTTACGGTTCACGCGCTTCCAATGGTGTAGTGCTTGTAACTACAAAGAAAGGAAAAGCCGGTAAGGTAGAAATCTCCTATGATTTTATGTATGGTGTTCAGCAACCTACCTCGCTGCCTAAAATTGCGGATTCATGGGTATATGCGGAATTATATAATGAAGCGGCTGTTAATTCGGGAAGAGCTGCAAAATTCACTCCCGAGCAGATTGCGCAATATAGAAATGGTGGTCCGAATGTAAATTGGGTGAAAGAACTTTATAATCGTAATTCTCCTCAAAGTTCACACAATGTTTCGATGACAGGCGGTAACGATCAGTTGTCTTATATGGCTTCTCTGGGTTATCTGGATCAGAGTAGTATGTTCAAGGGACCTGATTATGGTTATAAACGCTACAATGCACGTCTGAATGTAAGCCATAAGGTGACGAATAACTTTACATTGAATTTGACTTCTCAATTTGCCCGTAATGACATTAAAGAACATGCTTACTGGACGGAATGGATTATCGAGCAGGCAAACCGTATGCCGCCGATTTACCCGATCAAGAATGAGGATGGCAGTTATAATTATCCTGCCGGAAGTAACTCAAACGGTTTGCAGCGTTTGGAAGAAGGCGGTTATCGCCAGAATGTGAATGATGAATTATTGGGAACCATACAAGCCGAATGGGAAGTATATAAAGGACTGAAACTGATCGGAAGTGCCGGTGGACGTGTTTGGAATAATAATTTGCATGAGAACCGGAAGGCCTTCGAAGGTACGGGAGATAGTGAAAATAAGTTGACCGAGCAATTCTATCGTTCTAAGAATATCACTACCAATCTTATGGTGACTTATAATACGAAAATAGGGAAACACTCTATCGGTGGATTACTGGGTTATGCTTATGAAGGTTTCTCTGAAAAACAATTCTCTACCAGTCGTTTGACGGAAGATTCTAAATACGACATTTTTGTAGGTGATTTGAGTGGTGATAAGGTAAGTAATACAGGTTCGGGAAGTGATTGGGCTATCTATTCCGGTTTTGCAAGAGCCACTTACAATTATGATGAGAAATATTTACTGGAATTTAATATCCGTAATGACTACTCTTCTTATTTTGCTAAAGGAAACCGTTCGGGAGTCTTCCCTTCTTTCTCTGCAGGATGGCGTATTTCGGAAGAAAAATTCTGGTCTGTATTGAAACCGTATGTTCCTTCTCTGAAAATCAGAGGTTCTTGGGGATTGGTAGGTAATAACCGGATTGGTGCTTATCAATATATGCAAACGGTGTCTGTAACTAACGGTATCAGCTTCGGAGATAAACTGGCACAGACTGCTACATTTGCTTCTGCAAATCCCGATCTGAAGTGGGAAACTACCCGTATGGCTAATATCGGTTTTGAATTGGGATTATTGAATAATGACTTGAATATTACTTTTGACTGTTTTAATAACCGCACAAAAGATATTTTGGTGAATTTACCGGTTCCCGGACTGTTTGGTAATGGTGCGCCTATTCAGAATGCTGGTAAAGTAGAAACGAGGGGATGGGAGTTGTCAGTGAGCTATCGCTTGAAGACTGGCCCAGTAGTGCATAACTTCTCCGGAAATATTTCGGATAGCTTTAATGAAGTAATAGATACACGCGGTACGGAAATTATCGGTGGTTCGGATGTACAGACCATTATTAAGGAAGGTTATCCTTTGTATTCTTATTATGCATATCGTTCAGACGGATTTTTCCAGAATGAGGAAGAATGTCAGAAAGGACCGCACCTGGAAGGTATTACACCGAAACCGGGAGATATCCGCTATCTGGATAAAAATGGCGATGGTGTGATTAAACCGGATGATGACCGCTTTATCGTAGGTAATGATTTTCCGAGATATACTTTCGGCTTTACTTATGGGTTGGAATATAAAGGCTTTGATTTCTCGATGATGTGGCAAGGAGTGGGAAGACGTAACAAATGGATGCGTGGTGAATCTGTTGAGGCTTTCCATAATAATAATGAAGGTCCGGTAATGGATTTCCATCAGGATCGTTGGACTCCGAATAATCCGGATGCTACTTATCCCCGTCTGACAATGGGAGCAGAATCGGCTAATAATGCTGCAAAATCAGATTTCTGGATTCAGGACGCTAAATATTTGCGTCTGAAAAATGCGCAGATCGGATATACTTTCCCACAGCAATGGATGAAAAAACTCTATGTCAAGAATTTGAGAATTTTTGCCAGCGTGCAGAATCCGTTGACTTTCACGAAGATGAAAGGTGGATGGGACCCGGAATATACCGGAGACGGCAGTGGTCGTGCTTATCCTGTGGCAAGAGTATATTCATTTGGACTTAATGTTAAATTTTAAACTGTACCGTGATGAAAACAACTATAAAGAATTTGATTTTATCTGCTGTTTTGGTAGTGGGCGGTGCCTCTTGTGTTGACTTGGATACGGCACCGTATGACAGAGAAACGGACTTGACTTATTGGGAAGAAGATCCTGAAGCAGCTGTCAAGGCGTTGAATAATTGCTATACGTATTTGGGAAATATGGACGAACAGCTTTATAGTGAAGCTATGACGGACAATGCATATACCAAACAACCTAATGATTTTACACAAAATATTGGTAATGGTTCATATTCTACAGCCGACTCTTACGTGAAACAGGTTTGGGACGGACGTTATACGGGTATCCGTATGTGCAACCAGTTGCTCGAAAATATTGACCGGGTTCCTGATTTAGATCCGGAATTGAAGAAACGTTATATCGGTGAGGCTAAAGTGCTTCGTGCTTATAATTATTATGAATTGTATACGAAGTTCGGAGATGTGCCTTATACAACGAAAGTGCTTTCTATTAAGGAAAGTATGTCTATCGCACGTACAGCCAAAGCCACTGTAATAGCGAATATACTGGCTGATTTGGATGAAGTGATTAACGGTAACTATTTGCCGACTTCTTATGATGCGGATAATAAAGGTCGGATTACCCGTTGGGCGGCAATGGCGATTAAAGCTAAGATCTATTTGTTTGAAGGTAATTGGACGCAAGTGAAAAATATCACTTCTACCATTATGACAGAGGGGGGCTTTAAACTCTTTGGAAGTTATGCGGGATTGTTTGAGATTGCTAATGAATACAACTCTGAAGTAATTTTGGATGCACAGTATCGTCCGACTAGTCGTGAACATCAGATGATGTATGTTTTCCTGCCGCCCACTTTGGGTGGATATTCCCAGCTTTCTCCTTTGCAGGAGTTGGTAGACAGTTATATTATGCTGGATGGAAAAACAATTAAAGAAACAGGAACATCGTTTGATGAAAGTCATCCGTATGCCAATCGTGACCCACGTTTGAAGGCAACGGTGATGTACACTGGAAACTCTTATACTTTGGCCGACGGAACAGAAGTTGTTATCAACTGTGAGAAAGGTGAAGGTAAAGATGGTTATGGGGTAGGTTCAGACTGTTCGGCTACCGGTTATTATATTAAGAAATATTGGGATAATACGTATCGTGCTACTCTTTATTCTGGTTTGAATCCGATTCTGATTCGTTACGCTGATATTTTATTGATGAATGCGGAAGCATTGGCAGAATTAGGTGAACTGGATAAGACGGCTTGGGATGCAACTATTAAACCCATTCGTGATAGGGCCGGATTTACACTTGCTTCAGCACTGGAATTCCCGGAGGGAGCTTCTAAAGATAAACTGATTGAGATTGTGCGGAACGAACGTCGTTCGGAACTGGCATTGGAAGGACATCGCCATAAAGATATTATTCGTTGGAGAATTGCGGACAATGTATTGAATGGATGGTGTCACGGACTAAAGACAAATGATGTGGTAGGTACGGATGATGGATACGTTCGGGTTGAAAACAGAACCTTTAATGCAAATAGACATTATTTGTGGCCTATACCACAGGCTGAACGTGACTTGAATGGTAATTTGGAGCAGAATCCGAATTGGTAATTGGTTAAACGACTCAAAAAGGAATGATTATGAAAAAGATATTATGGATATGTTCAGTACTTCTGGCAATGGTTTCATGTCAGGAAGATTATGAATTGAACACGGATTTTGCAGTCCCTACAGAATTAAGTTCCCCTGCTTCTATCCAGTTGAATGTGTCATCTCCAACGCCTGTTGTGTTGTCGTGGTCAGGAGGTGGTGCGGCAGATGGCGGAATTGTATTGTACGAGGTGCTGTTTGATAAGGCAGATGGTGATTTTTCAAAGCCGCTGGCTACGGTGAAAAGTGATTTGGGAGCTGCAACCAGTTTGTCAATCACTCATGCGGCTATTAATACGATTGCTAGAAATGCAGGCATTTATCCTTTGGAAACCGGAGATATAAAATGGACAGTAAACGCTTCGAAAGGTGGAGTGGTGAAGAGAACCGACAAGGTGGCTACCATCACAGTAACTCGTGGAGAGGGAATTGATAATATTCCGGCTGAATTGTATTTATATGGTTCGGCTACGGAGAACAGTGGACAGGGTGGAATTCCGTTCCGTTGTGTAGAAGAGGGCGTTTTCCAGATTTATACGAAGTTATCAGCAGGAAATATATCATTTAAGTCTGCTACTACAGGTGAAACATTCAGCTATTATATTGATGATAGCTCGAAGTTAAGAGAAGGGGAGGGCGAAACGGCTGTAACTGCTTCCGAAGAAGTAACCCGTCTGACAGTGAACTTTAATACAATGGCAATGACCACGGAAAAAATCGGTTCTTCTGTTCGTTGTATTTGGGGAGCAACATTTGGAGATATAGCTGTATTAGAGTATGCGGGTGATGGTAAATTTGTGGGAGAGGGTGATATCCGATTCCTTGATCCGTCCAAACCGGAAACCGGTGCTCCTGATTGGTTAAGTTGGATAGAAGAACGTTACTACTTTTTAGCAAAAGTAAATGGTGGTGATATGTGTTGGGGTAGAGGTGATGGCGTGAGTGCCGAACGTCCGGTAGGTGGAGAACCTGCTTCTTTCTATGCTTTGTATGAATTCCAATGGAGTCAGTGGGATCATCTTTGGAAAATGAAAGGTAGTCTGGATTATACGCATGCAACTATCACTATCGATACGAATTCGGATGGATTGATGATACATACATTTACTAATGTGACTCCGATTAATTAATAAAACTAAGTTATGAAAAAGATAAAGACTATTTTAGCTATTCTTCCGGCACTATTATTCTCCTGTGCCGGAGATGACGTAGAGAAATATATCCCGCCTACACCGATTGCTCCGTCAGAACCCGGAGAGGAGGTCGTTTATCATAAACGTGCCAAAGAGCAGTTTGACTTGATTAATCAGTGCTACCGGATCAATAGTGGGGCAACAGAAGGACTGTATAATGAAAATTATCCTAAGAAAGATGGGGATAATTCCGCTTCTTTCTTGTGGCCGTATGACGGACTGGTTTCCGGAGCAGCAGCTTTGCATGCTTTAGGTTATGATGTGAATTATGCGGATATGGTAGACCGGTTTGAAGTTTATTATCGTACTCCTAATGGAACTGTGGGTGGTTATGGCTCTCAAACCAATGGTACTACCGGTAGTGGAACACGTTTTTATGATGATAATTCTATTGTGGGGATTGAACTGGTAGAGGCCTTTAATTTGCTAAATAATCAAGATTATGTGACGAAAGCTAAAAGAATCGTTGAGTTCCTGCAAGCTGGTGAAGATGATACGTTTGGAGGAGGTCTTTGGTGGAATGAGGACCAGAAAGGACAGCAGGGAGTTGGTGATTCGAATAAACCGACATGTGCTAATGGATATGCAACGCTATTCTTGCTTGAATATCATTCTGTATGTCCTCAAGAGGAAAAAGCGGATGTTCTGGCTCTGGCAAAACGTTTATATGCTTGGACGTTGACTAACTTGCGTGATCCGGAAGATGGATGTTACTGGAATGATAAACAAGCAGACGGATCCATTAATAAAACAAAATGGACTTACAATACAGGTGTGATGATTTCTAACGGAGTCCGTTTATACAAAATAACGGGTGAGCAGACTTATCTGGACAGTGCCATTGCTTCTTCCGAAGGTGCGTATAATTATTTTGTACGTCCGCTTAATGGGCTGGCATTGGCTTATCCCGATCATGATCCTTGGTTCACAACAAAACTGATCCGTGCATTTATTGATATTGAGCCTTACTATAAAAATGCAGGCAATTATATCAAAACATTCATCAACTTCCTGGATTATGCATACGAAAATGCCCGTTTATCAAACGGACTGTTCTATGAAGACTGGACAGGAGCAACTCCAAAACGTGCTGAACAGTTGTTGATGCAGGATGCTGCGCTCGAATCTTTGGGAATGATTGCTTTGTACAAAGGAGAAACAGTGACAGAGGAATAGGATATGAATAGTAAAATTAGAAATATAGTTTTATTTGTATCGACGGTATTCGTGCTTCTTTCTTGTGCCGGAGAATCAAAAACGACTCCGAATAAAGATAAGGCAGAAGAAATGTTTCAGCGTGTTTGGGAACTCTACCGGGTTCCCAAATACGGCCTCTTCTCTGAATATTACCCAAGCAGTCATCGTCCTGATCTGACTTATTTTAATGATTCCACCCGGCAAGCGCAGGAAGTTTCTTATCTGTGGCCTATGAGTGGTGTCTTTTCTTCGGCAGTGTTGATGGCTGCCATCGAACCGGAGAAATATACGGTTTATGTCGATTCGATGGTGATGGCGATGGAACGTTACTATGATACAACGCGTGTTCCTTTTGGTTATCAGGCTTACCCTGTTCAGTTTGGAAAGGTAGACCGCTATTATGATGACAATGGTTTGGTGGGTATTGATTATATTGATTCTTACCTGGTAACTAAAAATCCTCATTATCTGGAGAAAGCGAAACAGGTATTGACCTTTATTTTAAGTGGCTGGGATGAGAACTTTGAAGGAGCTGTTTCCTGGCTGGAAGGAGTGAAAGATCAGAAACCTGCTTGTTCTAACGGGAAAGCGATGGTGTTGGCTTTAAAACTTTATGAAGCAACTAAAGATGAGTATTATCTGGAGGTGGGAAAGAAGTTCTATCATTGGATTGATAAATATCTGAAAGATCCGGAAAGAGGAGTCGTTTGGAATTCATGGTTAACAACGACTTCGGCAGTATGCCCGGATTTGTATACTTACAATACTGGTACTTTGTTACAAGCAGCTGTAGCTTTATATAATTATACGGGTGAGAAGGCATATCTGGATAATGCTAAATTTTTGGCAGAAGGAAGCTACAAAGTGTTTTTTAAGTATACGGAAGACGGTATTCCTTATATTGCAGATTTGCCTTGGTTTAATTTGGTTTTGTTTAGAGGTTATCACGATCTGTACAATGTTACGGGGGATTCAAAATATGTGGATACGATGATAAAAGGACTGGATTATGCTTGGGATCATGCACGTGATCAGGCGGGACTGATGTATCATGACTGGACAGGGCGGACTGATGAAAAACGTAAGCCGAAATGGTTATTGGATGCTTCGTGTGTGCCGGAATATTATGCACGTGTGGCAATAATTAAAGGAGAAGTTACAAACAGAAAAATGAAATAAATGATGAAATTAAAATGGATAGGTAGCCTGTTGATTCTGGCAGGTGTTGTAGGGTGCAAGACACCTGATCGTCCCAATCTTGTAGAATACGTAAATCCTAATATCGGAACTGTACATAGTCGTTGGTTCTTTTACACACCGGCTGCCGAGCCTTTCGGTTTGGCTAAGTTAGGTGCATCTACAAATGGTACGTATGGGAACAATCAAGGTTGGGAGGCCGTAGGTTATGAAGACGGTCATACTTCTATTGATGGCTTTCCTTGTCTGCACGAGTTTCAGATAGGTGGCATTGCATTAATGCCTGTAACGGGAGAAGTAAAAACAAATCCCGGAAAATTGGAAGACCCCGATAAGGGTTTCCGTTCCCGTTTTGATAAGAAAGATGAAACGGCGCGTCCGGGATATTACTCTGTATTATTAAAGGATTATCAGGTAAAGGCAGAACTTACCGCTACGGCTCGTGTCGGATTTCAGCGGTATATATTTCCCGAGTCGGAGAATGCCCATATTTTGTTTAATATAGGTAATCGTCAGGGAGAAAGTGGAGCTGTGCGTGATGCATATATCAAACAGATAGATGGAAATACTATTGAAGGTTATGTGATTACGGAACCGGAATACGTGAAGAAATATCAGGCAGGCGCTTCCGTTGCCATGTATTTTTATGCTAAATTGGATCGTGCACCGGAATCTGTCGAGGTATTCTATCAGGATAGTGCTTTGATGGCTCGTAATGAAATAAAAGGACCCGGGGCTATCATGTGTCTGAATTATAAAACAAAGAAAGATGAGGTAGTCAATGTAAAAATAGGTCTGTCGTATACTTCTATCGAAAATGCGAAAGTGAATTTGGAATCAGAGGCAAAAGACCTGACTTTTGATGAGGCTATGAAGGCGACCACGGATAAATGGAATGAGTCCTTGAGCCGCATATTGGTTTCCGGTGGTACGGAAGATAGCAAAATCAAATTTTATACCGGGTTGTATCATGCATTATTAGGTAGAGGACTTGCGAGTGATGTGAACGGGGCTTATCCTAAAAATGATGGTACCATCGGTCAAATACCTTTAAATAAAGATGGCAAACCGGAACATAATCATTATAATACGGATGCGGTTTGGGGAGCCTACTGGAACTTGACTTCTCTTTGGGCATTAGCGTATCCGGAGTATTATAATGACTTTGTAAACAGTCAGTTGCTGGTGTATAAAGATGCTGGTTGGCTGGGTGATGGTATTGCCACCAGCAAGTATGTTTCCGGGGTGGGAACCAACATGGTGAGTATCACTCTGGCGGGTGCTTATAACAGTGGGATTCGCAATTTTGATGTGGAAACAGCTTATCAGGCAGCATTGAAGAATGAACTGGGCTGGGAAGGACGTATTGAAGGTGCGGGCAAAATGGATGTGAAACAGTTTGTTGAAAAAGGTTATGTGCCTTATGAAAATAGTGTTTATTTCGGCACGCATCCGGAAGGTTCCAGTTTCTCCGTATCTCATACATTGGAATATAGTTTTAGTGCTTATGCAGTGGCTCAATGGGCAAAAGCCTTGGGACGTACGGAAGATTATAAACGTTTGATGGAACTTTCTGCCGGTTGGGAGAAGTTATTCGATGATTCGTTGAAGATGATTCGTCCGAGAGTGCCTAGTGGTGAGTTTATTGATAACTTTGATCCATTGGAATCATGGAGAGGATTTCAGGAAGGAAATGCGATGCAATATACTTTCTTTGTTCCACAAAATCCGGCGCGTTTGATTGAAAAGGTTGGAAAAGATGAATTTAACAACCGGTTGGATTCTATCTTTACGGAAGCTCGTAAGTCGATCTTTGGCGGTGGAAAGGTTGTAAATGCCTTCTCGGGTTTACAGAGCCCTTATAATCATGGAAATCAGCCTAGTCTTCATATTTCCTGGTTATTCAATTTCTCCGGTAAACCTTACCTGACACAGAAATGGACGCGCTTGATTTGTGATGAGTTTTATGGAACAAACGGAGAGCATGGTTATGGCTACGGTCAGGATGAAGATCAGGGACAATTGGGAGCTTGGTATGTGATGGCGGCAATGGGATTGTTTGATGTACAGGGCGGTTCTTGTGAACGGCCGACTTTCCAGATTGGCAGTCCGTTGTTTGATAAGATTGAAATCAAACTTAGCCCGATGAATGCGACGGGAAAAACGTTTGTGATTGAAACGACTGGTAATACACCGGATGCCTATTATGTACAGTCTGCTACGTTGAACGGTAAACCGCTGGAACAATGTTGGATGTACCGGGATGAACTCTATAAAGGTGGAACATTGAAACTCACAATGGGTAATCAACCGAATGAAAAATGGGGAGTGGAAAATCCGCCTCATTGTTCTGAATAAACAGCTTATTTACCTCGGTGCCGATGTCGCTTGACAATGGCACCGGGGATTCTACATTTTATAATATAGTGAGTTAAACATGAAAACACAAAACTCTATTTATGCCGCCCTTCCTGTTCTCTTCGGGTTCTTTGTAATGGGCTTCTGTGATATAGTCGGTATTTCGTCCGATTATGTTCAACGTACTTTCAACTGGTCTCCTGTGATGACGGGATTTGTTCCTTCATTAGTATTTATCTGGTTCCTGTTTTTGGGTATTCCTATTGGAAATCAGATGAACAAATGGGGACGTAAAAATACAGTTTTACTTAGTATGGGAATAACGGTAGTGGGTATGCTGCTGCCATTAGTCGTTTATAACAGTGCGACTTGTATGATAGCTTATGCTCTTTTGGGAATTGGCAATGCCATTTTACAGGTTTCACTGAATCCGTTATTGAGTAATGTGGTAACCAGTCAACGTTTATTGACCAGTAGCTTGACGGCAGGGCAGGTAATCAAAGCTGTATCTTCTCTCGTTGGGCCGGAGATTGTATTGTTGGCTGTAGCCCACTTTGGAGATGACAAATGGTATTATTGCTTCCCGATATTAGGCTTTATCACGTTATTATCCGCTGTTTGGTTGATGGCTACCCCTGTTAAGCGGGAAGATTCCAATGCTGCAACCCAACAACTTTCTATCAGTGATACTTTTTCTTTGTTGAAGGATAAAACGATTCTATTGTTGTTTTTGGGTATCTTTTTTATTGTGGGGGTGGATGTTGCCACCAATTTCATCAGTTCTAAGTTGATGGCAGAACGTTTTGACTGGACGACAGAACAAGTGAAGTTTGCTCCACAAGTTTATTTTTTAAGTCGTACGGTAGGTGCTTTATTGGGTGCTTTCTTGTTGGCACGTATTGCTGAAATAAAATATTTCCGTGTGAATATTGTTGCCTGTATTTTCTCTTTATTTATTCTGGCCTTTGTAAAAAATGATATGGTGAATCTGATTTGTATCGGTGCTGTCGGTTTCTTTGCGTCATCCGTATTTTCTATCATTTATTCGATGGCTTTACAGGCAAGGCCGGAAAAAGCAAACCAAATTTCAGGATTGATGATTACTGCTGTTGCCGGTGGCGGAGTAGTTACCCCGGTGATTGGGTTTGCAATAGGAACAGTAGGTGTTATTGGAGGCGTTTTTGTTACTTTAGCTTGTGTGTGTTATTTGACTTATTGTGCTTTTGGGGTGAAGACCGCGAAAGCGTAGTATTATTGCGGAGAAGATGCTATCTTCGCCCGAATCCTACTTAGCGACTGCGGAGTTATCCACAAGTAAGACGCTATATGTTTTAAAGGTACATATTGCAATAATTCAGGAGTCTCTTTGATAAGGTTGAGATAGCGTTCTTTAGCCCGTGGGCTTCCCGAGCTGATAAGCCAGTTCTCCTGTTGAAGAAACTGATGATCCATGAGGCGGAGCCCCAAATTAGCGAGTCCGATGGATGAGGCGAATAGCTGATTCAGGGCTGTTCGGGAAATACAATAGGCCACACTGTCACACATGACCTCAATATTTATTAATGAGTAGGCATTATCTACATAGCCCCAGACGGAGAAAGCAGCTTCTCCGTCTGAAGCAAACCAGATGGTAGTATCCACTCCGTCTTTATGATAATAGGCTCGCCATATTCCTGTCTTGATAAAATAAAGATTACAGTTCTTTGTCCCCTCGCGTACTATTAAATCTCTCTTTTTGAAATGTACCTCTTCCATACAGTTCAGTAGAGACTGTACATAGGTTTCTGATACCTTGTATCTATCGCAAAGTTTTTCAATGAATGTTCTCATATTGCAAAGATACTTATCGTCGGCAGACAATGAAACGATCTTTCAAATAAATTCCGAAAATATAGAAAGTGGTTAATAACTCTGCCAATGGTACGGCTAGCCAGATACCCGGTATACCCAATACCGGAGGGAGCGCAAAGAATCCCATCAACATAAATACGACTCCCCGGAGAAGAGTGATAATTGTTGCTCGCTGACCTCTTTCGACACTCTGATAATAACCAATGCCAATCATGTTGACGGCAAAGAAAATGAATCCTACTCCGAAATAAGGAAGCCCGTTTACTGCTATATCAAATGCAGCGTAGCTGCGGTCAATGAATAACGAAACGATGTCTTGGCAGCATAGTACGGTAAGAATGAAAAAGCTGATACCGCAGATTAAAGCGGTCCGAATGGCGAGATGTAGTGTCTTTCGTACACGCTCGGGTTGTCCGGCTCCGAAGTTATAGCTGATAATCGGCTGTGCGGATTGTGCAATGGCATTATAGACCATGAAGATGATAGGGAAGAAGTAACAGGCAATACTGAATGCTGCCACTCCGTCTTCACCGAGATGGCGGATGAAAACGTAGTTCCCCAGAAACATCATACAGGCAATGGAGGCTTCACTGATAAAAGCAGAACTTCCCAGTTTAATCATATAACCGATGTTGCGAAGAGTCAGTAACAGACTTTTGATACTTAACTTTATCCGGCATAGATGGAGGGTACGAGAGAAGCGGAGTAAGTAAATCAGTGTCATCAACCCTCCCACAACAGTCCCCAGACTGGTGGCAAAAGCTGCTCCCATTATTCCCCAACCAAATTCGAAGATGAATATATAATCCAGTATGATATTGAGTATGGCTGCAACCGCATTACACATCATGGCATAGGTGGGTGAACCGTCCAGACGGATGCAGAACATACCTATATTTAAGACTTCGTAGAATACGAGAAAAGGAATGTACCATGCCATATATTCTACAGCTAACGGCAACAATCGGTCCGAACTACCTAATAATCTGGCTAATGGCTCTATAAAATAAAGGCACAGAGCAGACAGGATAAGTATGAGCAATGCGGAAAAAGCAATTGCCTGAGTGATATTAATACTTGCTACTTTGCGTTTTCCCTGAGATAAATGAATGGAAGCCACCACCGAAGCTCCCACTCCGAACATCAGTCCGATACCCGCTGCGATCATAAAAAGCGGTGCAGTGATATTTACTGCCGCCAGCGCGTCACTGCCAATTCCTTTTCCTACAAATATCCCGTCCGTAATAACGAACAGAGCCGAGAATACCATCCCAAGTACCGTAGGAATTAGTAACTTACGGAACAACGTGGAGATGTTCATACTGCCGAAATCAATACTATCTTTCATAACTTTCTACCTTTGTCGTTGAAAATGGCGACAAAGGTAGGGTTATGGGAGGAGATAAAAATTACCATTTGGTAATTTTTATCTCTATATTTAATAGCGAAAAGAATCTCTTATGTATATTCTATCAATTATTTGAGCATGTTGAAATCCTTTATTCCAAAAACTTCAGTGGATATTTCACCCAACCAACCGCTTTTACTATTAACACCCACTTGTACTTTGATAAAATCAATGTACTTCAGGTTTGCATCCTTACCGTCGAAAGTTACAGCATGGGATATCTTGAAATGATTGTCAGACGGTCCGGCATTATAGTTGTCATCATCTGTCAGACGATCAATGGCACTGAAATTATCAGCATATCCCCATTCATAACTATCATTTACCCAATAAGTACCATTACCGGATTGATCGTAATTACGCTCTTTCAGGCGAGTACCTCGCAAAGTATATTGTTTTTCCTTTACCCAGGCGGGAAAATAATAATCTTGCCGGTGAAAAGCACCCAGATAATCAATAGACCCACTTTGACCATGATTGTCTGTCCATGGGGTGGGAAGCTGAATACCAGTTGGTTTATGATAGGTGACGGCATAGTCCTGCCAGGTTTCGGCTTTCCCATATTCGGATCCGCGCAATTCATACCAAGTGTCATTAGGTAACCCATCACCATTTTCGTCCTGCATTACCCATACAATTCCCGGTTCTGACGAACCATCAAAAGCGTTTCCTGTAATAGCAATGTTGTAATCTCCATCATTCACGATACTATGATCGAATCCAACGATGATGTATCCACCGAATCCGCCTAGGGAAACATAAGCCGTCTGATTGATTCGTTCTTCTGCATAGGTGCAGGCTTCTGCCATAGTTGTTGTAGTATGATTCTCATTGATGAATTGACCGGGAGCCGGTAAATATTCATATACTCTGTTCATTGACGCAGAACTTGTGGCGCTAATCTTCCGCTGGTATGTTCCTGCGGGAGGGCAAACATTGACTTTTAATGTTTGCGTAGCGAGTATATATGAGTTCTTCATTTCGACCTTTACCGTGTGTTCTCCCTGCTGCTCGGATGTAAACAGATAAGTATCATTTTCTCCGGATTGCACTTGTTCATTGTCCACGGTCCATGTATAGACTGCATCCAGTGCATTATTCACGTCAACCGGTTTGATACGGATAGTTCTGCCGGCTGACATGTTATATTCCGTTTGCAGGAATGTCCAGTTGAAATCTACTTGATCCGGTGAACAAACTTCTACTTTGAAAGTTACTTCGTCATCGCCATCTTCATTGTGAGTAGCAAAACGAACCTGATATTCGCCAAGCTCGATTGTGGGGAGAGTACAGGTTAATTCGCTCGAAATATCTTCACCGTTTATTTGCCAGGAGTAACTGGTTTCCAGAAAAGAATCTACTATAGGTGTAATGGTTAGTTCAGAGCCTTGAAGCACTTTGAAACCTTTGTCGGCATCCGCAATAGAGATAGTAGGTACATCAAGTTGAAAGACATCGATACGTATCTCCTTTTCTGTTGTCCCTCCGGCATTGGTGGCAGAAATCAGAATGAAATACCTGCCTGCTTCATCGGCTGAAAATGCCAGGGTGGAAGTGGTACAGATACTCTTTCCATCTATTGTCCAGTTAAAGGTCGTTTCCGAATCGGTATTTTCATAAACAGGAGCGATGGTTATCTCCCGACCAATTTTTGTTTTATAGATGGGGGATTCTTCTTTCAGGGTAATGACAGGAGCGGAAAGAAGAGGAGAGTCCTCCTCTTCTTTCACGCATGATATTAATGCTAACAGAACAAATAAAAAAAGTATAATATGTTTCATTAGAATCTCACTGCTACATCATCATAAGCAAAATAGGCAGGTTGGCTGAAACCATATCCGTTATCATTACTTCCAGTGACATTAAAGTCTATTTTGACCACTTTGCCTAATGCGGATAAATCCCATTTTGTCCATTCAAGTATATTACCCTCGGCTCCAACCAAATAAAATTCCGGACGTGTAGCTACTTCTTTTCCATCTTCATCATAACCGATAGCAACCAGTTTCACCCAATCATCTTTGCCTGCGGGTGCGGTCAAACCGTTACCGTTGGCCACACAGTTGGCTAGGTAGGTCGTCATAGTCACATACATGTGGTCAACTACACGAGCAACTCCGTCTCCAAAGTAAATATAGGGTAATGGACCGTTGGCATATCCGGAATTGTCTGCATAGCCGTAATGTACGCAGAAGTTTTTGGAACCATTATGTCCTCCAAAACCAGTTTTTGCATCCTGATAATAAACCGCTAGTTGGTGCTGGAAGTCTCCATGAGTAAGATCCATATCCAGATAATTGGAAATTGCGTGTCCGCCACCCCAGTATTGGTAATCACCCCATCCGTTAGGAAGTTCGGAAGCAAGAAAAGTATTGTTTGCATCACTCCAGTTATAGAGTTGGTTATTCTTAGGATAAAGTAGTGAGCCACCATATTGTTGGCTGTCAATTAATGATGACCAGTTTCTTTCTCCTACCATGTTAGCATCACCTTTATAATCAACATCCTCGAATGTCAAGAAGTGTGCTTCACGCACTGCTCTTAATTGCATTTTTATTACTTTACCGAAAGCTTTGGACGGAGTGACAAGTATTTTAAGTTCACCATCTTTGACATCATCACCTGAAACTGCCGGAGCTGTGATTCTTAAGTCTTTATCATTAAGAACCGCTGTCCATCCTTGCGGAATAGCAATTAATGTTGCGTCGTCTATATTGGCAGTTGTAAGAAGATACGTCCTTGTTTCATTAGACGAGAACAAGGTATAATCCCTATTGGCAATGTCAAATGTATATGTTTCCCCTTTGGGCAATGTGAACGACGTTCCATCTGCAAGAGTAACTAGTACATGATTGTCATTAACTGTAACAGATTTGAAGAAAGAGTCTCCGTCTTGTCCTTCCGCTTTCACAGGTTTGCCGTCTGTTCCGTTAATGCGTTTGGCTCCTTCGCCTGTATCAACGGTCCAGTATCCGTCACTGTCAACTCCCATAACTGGAGTTGTACCCGTCACTTTTAACTTGTTAGTTGCATCCGGCAGCCATTCTGTAGTACCGTTGGTAGTAATGGTCCAGTAATATATTCCGTCTTCGTCAGCTTTCACTCCAATCACAGGAGCATCTGTACCATTCTTTCCATTTTTGATAGATACGGTGCTTCCATCACTGAAAGTTAATGTGTAGCCATCAGATGTCTGTTCCGTGTTGGTGATTACTTTCCCTTGATTTAATGCGTCTACCAAACTCTGTAAAGTTGTAATTTCAGAGTTCATTTTCTTGACTGTTGTTTCTAGTGTTTCTACTCGTCCGTCGAGATCATTGACTTTATCCCAGAGATCATCGTCATTGTAGCAACTGCATACCGTAATGATAGTGAGCAGTAAAAATAGAATTTTCTTCATTGCTTTTGTTTTTAATTAGTAATAGTGATATGAATTATTGAATCGCTTTTAGTTTCTTATCTGTAAAGGCAATATGTGCCGGAATGTCCCCCGTGATGACTGACCATTTCTTTTTTCCATCCCGGGAGAAACAGTATAATGTGCCGGGAGTCACATAGTCTTTGGCATCGGTGACGAAGAATTCACCTGTTTCCGGATTGATTGCTATTCCATAAGGTATCTTGATAGATTTTTCCGTACCATCTGTAATAAAATTGCGGGTATCAGTTTTCTTTGTTTTTGTATTATAGATGGCGTAAGAGACTGTCCAACTGTTGGTATAATAACTCCATTCTGTACTGTATACATACAGTGAATCTCTGCAAATAGCCATTTCTGTATTGGGAAGAAGCGGTAATTCTTCGATTACTTTATCGGTATTGGAATCTATTACAAATGTTTCGGAGTAAGTGTCATAATAATCTCCCCGGGATGAGACATAAATATTTCCGTATTGGTCTAATTCCATTCTATGCAAATTGATTCCCACATCAATGGTTTTGATAACTTTGAATGTGTTCAAGTCGATGACGGATACCGTGCGGTCATAATTAGGTACGCGATACCCGCCGGAGTTGGCTACATAGAGTTTGTTGCCCACAATCACCATTTCTTCCGGCTGGTAGCCGACCACACAGGTATCCTTGACAGTCAGTGTGGTAGTGTCAACACGTGCTACATACCCCAGTCTGGCGTTGGGATCTATTTTGACAGGGCCTGCATACGAACTGACGTATGCATATTTATCTTTAAAGACGATATAACGGCAATTAGGTATGGAAATTTGCGTGATGTGTTTTGCTGTTTCTACATTCATCACTTCTACGAAATGAGAACAGTTGATGATGGCATATAACTTATTTCCATAGATTTGGATATCATTTCCCACATCCCCCAATTCTTGTACGACTCCCGGGTTCCGTTCCGCATAGATATTCTTATGATAGATACCGGTTTCGTAATCAAAGTAATCAAGGGTAGCCTTGTTGCTTCCCATATTTCCTTCATTGAGTAGAAAGAAACCTTTGACAGAGGTACCGCTTACTCCGGGAGTAACTTGGTTGGGAGTTGACGGAATAATGCGTTCATCTTCGCGACAAGAAGTCGATAGAAGAACAAGACAGATAATGATGGATAGAACAGATATTCTCATAACATGACGTTTAATTTGATTTTAAAACTTGTACCGGGCATAGGATAGCATTGCACTACTTCATATTGTTGATTGAAGATATTATTAATTTCTGCCGTTACACGTATTCCCGTTTTCTCCCATTGAAAAGTTTTGGATAGAGAAAAATCGTGGGTATACCAGGGCTGTGCATAGTTCTCCGGAATATTGGCGACTGCTTCATAGCGTTCACCTGTATAAATGAAACTATAGTTGCAGGACCATGTTTGATAACTTCCATTGAGGATGATGGAACCTCCATGCCAAGGTATATAAGGAATCTGACCTCCATACCATTCACTGGTAGGGTCGGTAAAATCCTGTGCCTTTTGATAGGTGTAATTGAAGAGAGTGCTAAGTTCCACCTTTCCGAAGCCCCATTCTCCTCGTATGGCTGCGTCTAATCCCCGAATTTCCACATGTCCGAGATTAATCATAGTCCAACGGAACTGGTTGGAGGTAGGCATGGCAATGATTTTATCATCTACTTCATTATAGTAACCATCTATTTGTAAGTCCAGGCTTTTCAGCCAATGGTTATTCCAGGTGTGAGAGAAAGTGATACCCACATCGTATTGGGTGGTATATTCTGGTTTTAAGTCCTTATTGCCTATAAAAGTATAATACAAATCATTGAGAGTTGGCATGCGAAAGACTTTCTTATAAAAGGCCCGTACATTCAGAGGGAGCTTGGTCAATGGTTGCCAGGTGGCTATGACAGACGGAGTGTATTTGTTTTTGGTGCCTGCATTGGCTCCTTTGGTACGTGTATTGTCGTCGACATGAGTATATAACAGGCTCGCCTGCAACATGAGGCGGTTGAAATCAAAGGACGTGGCAGCAGAAGTCAGGATTGTATTACGGGTTGGATAGACAAAATCTATGAGATCGGCCCGTAATGTATTCCATTGGAAATCGTTGGATAATGACATACTCCACCAGGGATAGATGGTGAATAAATGGGCGGCCGAAGCATAGATTTCTTGCTGTCGGTAGTAATTGTCTACGTACATGGTGGTGACATCCAGTCTGGGATCGGATAAATAGTGGAGATAGTCATAAGCATATTTTCCGTTGGCTAGCAGACTGTACCAAGGCTTAAAATAGTTTTGAAAAGAGCCTTGCACAAACAGATTGGTATCCCACTGCCGGTCCTGATGGCGAAACTTACCCGGTTCTTCTCTTACCGCAGCTCCGGGGTATCCCCGTTCCGAATTGTATAGGTATGCTTTGGCTTTCCATTCTCCTTTGGGGACTTTTCCGAAGAATGCATTCTCCAAACGTAACATTCTTACGTCTCCATTTTGACGAACAGCTGTTGTGTCGTAACCATCTTTCTTGGCGTATGTGAATTTATATCGTCCTGATGTATACATATACTCCGTACTGATGGAACTGCTTATTCGTTCGTTGAAACGATGTTCCCAAAGTAGTGACGGATTGATGGTAGAGAATGAACCGCCTTTCACCCCGATGTTCAGATTGTTTTTCTTTTCCCCTTTGAATAGGGGTTTTCGTGTCTGCATATATATGGCACTTGCGGAACTATAATCTTTGGCAGGTTGGAAGATGGCACTTTTTTGACCATTATATAGTGAAATGACTTCCATATTATCTAATGAAAAACGGCCTAGATCGACGACTCCATTTTGCGCATTTCCTAATTCAATACCATCGTAAAATACTCCGACATGATGACTGCCCATACTTCGTATATTGACGGTTTTTAGTCCTCCAATACCTCCGTAATCTTTTATCTGTACTCCGGAAAAGTAGCGCAAAGCATCAGCAACGGAGTAAACATTGAGCTTCTCAAGTTCTTTGCCGGACAGAATCTGTACAGGAGACATCTTTTTTTGCATCCGGTTGCTGTAGATAGTAACTTCTTTGAGTTTGAGAAGTGTATCAGACAGAGAAGTCTGATGCCGAACCCTGGACTGGGAAATGGCCGGTAATGTGGTAAATAGAGATAGAATCAAACATAATATCCACCGTAAATGGATATAATGCTTATTGTATGAATGGACTTGAATAGAAAGCATGTCTTTTATTTTATAGGTATAAAAAATCCGTTTGTTCAGATCTGAATTCAATCTACACAAACGGACATATAGCTATTATACCAAATAAAAGATAATTGCTTATTTTCTATTTGACTACTACCCGAAATCCCGCAGGTGTAAATCAGAGCATCAAGGCAGGTCTTCTGACTCATCCCATTTTGCAACGCCTTCCCAGATAAACTATCCAGTGACTTTTGTGTTGCAATTTTGCTCTTTGATTACAAGGAGCGGAGATTTACAGCAGCAGGTACTGTTGCCGGTTTACACGGCATTCCCTTTTCATTCCTTTACAACGCAAAAGTTGTTCAAGGAAACCTTAACGGCACAAAGTTAGAAAGTTTTTATTAATTAGTTTGTTTTATTCTAAAAAAATATCCCATTGACCAATAACAAATATTCCGGCATCTGATCCTATTCTCTCCATTTGTTAGTAATCAATTGGATGGAAAAGGATATATTAATATGTTATCCCAACGACAGAATCAATATTTGTGCCGTCAATACTCGCAGAAACATGGTGAGCGGATACACCGTAGCGTAGCCGACGGCAGGCGCATCACAGGAGGTCAGGTCATTGGAGTAAGCCAATGCCGGCGGATTGGTGGTAGAACCAGCCAGAACTCCGATAAGCGTGAAATAATTCAGCTTGCAATAATACCGTCCTATCAATCCCGTAATCAGAAGTGGCAGGATGGTTATGATTACTCCGTAGCCTACCCATATATATCCTCCGCCATGAATGACTGTGTCTACAAAGCCTTCGCCTGCTCCTAAACCTACGCAAGCGAGGAAGATGGAAATACCGATTTCACGAAGCATCAGGTTGGCACTCATGGTGGTATAAGTAATCAGCTTGTATTTCGGACCGAAACGGCTAATCAGGATAGAAACGATGAGCGGACCGCCTGCCAATCCTAGTTTCACAGGTTGCGGAATTCCGGGAAATGCGAAAGGAAGACTTCCCAGAATACATCCTAAAGCGATACCTATAAAGATAGGAATCAGGTTCGGGTGATTCAAGCGTTTCATGGAGTTGCCAAGTACTTTCTCTGCATGGGCAACAGCCAGTTCGGAACCTACAATGGTGACACGGTCTCCCATTTGTAACTGTAATTGTGGAGAAGCTACCAAGTCTACTCCCGAACGATTGATACGGGTGATGTTTGCTCCGAAGTTATTTCTGATTTTGAGTTGTGAGAGCGTTTTCCCGTTCAATTCCGGTTTAGTAATCAGGATACGGCGTGAAATGAGCTCTTTGTTCAGTTGTTCCCATTCCATTTTGATTTCCTTTCCGAAGAATATAGTGATTGCTTCCACGTCAATCGGGGTAGAGATCACTAATATGATATCCCCTACATGTAGAATTGTTTCGGAATTGACCAATTCGGTTTCTCCACCCTCGCGGTGTTTGATGCGGGAAATGACAAACTTACGGTTCAGTAACGGGCGGAGTTCTTTAATCCTGATGCCGTCTACCGATTCGTTTCTCACTTCAATGGAGATAGGACGTACGGTAAGTTCCTGGAGATGTCCCAGACCGACTTCTGCTTCTTTTTCTTCTTGAGCAGTATTGATGCGAAGGAGATATTTCAAAGCAAGCAGTGAAAGGATGATACCTACTACACCCAGCGGATAACTGACAGCATATCCCAAAGCAATTTCGGGAGCATCTATTCCATTCAAATCACTATTGGCCTGTTGTGCGGCTCCCAGCCCCGGAGTATTGGTGACAGCTCCGGACAAAATACCTACCATTGTGGTAATCGGAGTTCCGGTGGTGAAGTGCAGGATAACAGTGATGGTTACTCCTAATACTACTACCAGCATGGCCAACATATTCAGGGTAAAGCCCCCCTTTTTGAATGCTGAAAAAAAGCCGGGCCCTACCTGCAAACCAATTGAGTAAACAAACAGAATCAATCCGAATTCTTTTAGAAAGTGGAGCAGGTGTTCGTCCAGATTCATGTTGAAATGGCCGAATACGATTCCGACAAAGAGTATCCAGGTAACTCCCAGAGATACTCCCCGCACTTTGATTTTTGCAAGGATGATTCCAAACGCTATGGTTAGTGACAGAATCAGTACGGAGTGTGCCACTCCGCCGCCCCAAAGATTGGGGTAACCTTCAAATAAATTTCTTAGAACTTCCATTGTGATTATTATATGATGATATTTAGTTTAGCTAAAAGTACCCCCGGAGAAATCACTTCTGCGGGGATACGCACACATTGAGCATGACGGTCTAATGCCGTCCTTTTGATATTTTAGCTAGAGAGAATTTATCCTCCTTCAATCATTTCCGATGTCATGACTACTCGATTCTTTTTTTACAGTCTGCCGTTTTCCTATCCCACGAGTAAAAACAACTATAAAGGTATGAATGGCAGGTCTTCTGACTGACTCCCTTCCTGATACCTTCCCGACCTTGACTATCGATACCTGGTCAGTGGTAAAAGTAAATATCAAGAAGTTGAATGGAGTTTCACAGCAGCGGGACTGTCCGGGATTTACACCCGATTCCCTTTTAATTCAGATAGTTGATATGGCTATCTGAAACCAATTCGGGGCAAAGATAGCGAATTTATATAGGAACCCAAATGAATGCTACCTATTTATTTTATACACAGTCTGATTCTTGTCGGATATCTGTTTGTTTATTTGATGCGTACTCTCATCTCCTGCACATCAAACGTGACGGATTCATTTCGGAAAAGTCTTTCTATATGTCCGCTAGCCACCATTTCCGGAGTAGGCAGCGTGTACATCTGCGGATTATCTATGAGCATGATGGAGTCGCAAAGCGATAAGGCGATGTCGAGGTCATGAGTGGAGAATAAGACACATTTTTTTTCTTCCTGTGCCAGTTTCTTTAAAAGCAAACAGAGCTCGTAGCGGTTAGGTAAGTCCAGGAAGGCGGTCGGTTCATCAAGCAGGATGACGGGAGTATCCTGTGCAAGAGCACGGGCAATCATGATTCGCTGACATTCGCCATCGGACATTTTATCCATTGTCTTTTCTGCATAACCGGACATACCGACTAGCTGCATAGCGTCATCCACCCGCTTTTGGTCTTCCGGTTGCAGTTGGCCGATCCAGTTGGTATAGGGAGCACGCCCTAAGGCTACTACATCTTTACAGCGGAGATTAGCGATACGTACTTTATCGGTGGTGACAAAGCTTATATTCCGGGCTAATTTTTCCGGTTTCAATGATGCTATGTTTTTTCCTTGCAGAGTAATCTCTCCTGATTGAGGCTTTTCCAGCCCCATCATAGCACGGAGCAGGGTGCTCTTTCCCGTTCCGTTACGTCCTAACAGGGCAACGAGTTGTCCGCCTGTGATTCGGGCATTTACCGTTTCCAACAGCGTGCGCTGTCCATATCCTAATGTCAGTTCTTTAAGTTCTATCATTTGAATCTACGCAAGTTTTTAGCAATTACCCATAAAATAACCGGAACACCTAGTAAGGCGGTGATGCAGTTAACCGGAAGTAGGAACTTCTTGGCGATGATGTCGCAGAGAAGCATGCTGATAAGCCCTGTCAGCATGGTGCCGGGGACCAGTATCCGGTGGTCGGCATTGTTGAATAGCAGTCGTGTGACATGCGGTACTGCCAGGCCGATAAATCCTACCGGACCACAGAAAGCGGTGACCGTTCCTGTCAGCAGTGCGGTAGAAACGAAGATGAACGTGCGTGAACGTTTAATGTTCATTCCCATCGTTCGTGCATAATTTTCACCGAGCAGTAACAGGTTCAGCGATTTGATACAGGCTACGGAAATTAGTAAACCGATACATAACATCGGTATCATAATTCCCAGTTGGGTGACTGTGATGTGGCTAAGAGATCCCATTGACCAGAGTGTGAACATTTTCAGTTGTTCGGCAGAACTTAGGTATTGGAGTATCTGAATGATAGCGCCTGCTACGTAGCCTATCATAACTCCCATAATCAATACACCGAGAATGTTTTTTACTTTCCGGCTGATAATGGCTACTCCCAATAAGATTACGGCAGTTCCTACCCAGCCCGAGCCAACGATACCCAGCGACTGAAGAATTGGAAACTCCGCCCATCCAAGTAATGGAGCACCTAGTATGAACAGAGCTACGCCCAGTCCTGCACCGGAACTTACTCCCAACAGGTAAGGGTCTGCTAATGGATTCTGGAATACTGTTTGCATCTGTAAACCGCTAACGGAGAGTGCTATTCCTATTAAAGCCGCTACCACTACCCGTATGAAACGGATAGAAAGGAGAATATTCCGTGTCATTTCGTCACATTCGCCTCCGGTGAGTACAGCCCATACCTTGGTGATAGGAATATATGTATCTCCCGTTGCCATGTCTATCAGTAATAACAGTATGGCAACTATACCCAGTGTAATGAATAAAAAGGGAGTGCGTTTATCAGGCTGTTTCATTCCAGATGTCTGTAATAGTAAAGTGAATCGGATACGAGTTCGGGGTGAAAGATATGAATCAGGTCACGCAATACGACGTCGGGACGTACCACTGCAGATTCCCAGTAGTCATTACCTCCTGTCGGTGTTGTTCGTAAATTATTGTTGTAAACAGTTTTTTCGCGTACAGCTTTGGCGTCTACAAATTTAGGATTGACCGTCTTTAGTTCATCCAACGTAGAAGCCATGCCTACATTAATCCAGTAGTCGGCCTTTTGTATCAGTTTGTAAGCTGTTTCCAGTCCGATGGGAGTGGAACTGTTAGACTTGTTTTCTTGGTAGATGTAATCCGCACCCGCATCAGTTACCAATTGTGCCATGTAACTTTGTGTGGAAGGCATCACCCAACTGTCGTTCCACGGGGTATTGAGCATAACGGTAGGACGTTGTTCTACCGATTCGGTGAGCGCTTTCAAAACTTGATAACGTTTAGGGATTTCACGGAATATTTCGATGCCTTTTTCCCTGCTGTCTGTTAATTCGGCAAGAGCTACCAGCCATTCGGCTTTACCAAGCGGCGATTCCTCCAAATATTCTCCTACATACATATAAGGTATATACAGTTCTTTCAGTTTGTCTGTTACGGCAGTTTGCGCATCTCCGATACCGTATAACAGGACAACATCCGGTTTCAGTCCCAATAATAACTCATAATTCATTTCGGGGCCCATGTCCTTGATAGAATTTTTATGTGCGAGAATATATGGATTGGATACATAGTCGATGCCCGATACTCCGACAATTTTGTCCACTTGACCTAGAGCGTCGAACATGGCGATGTAGGAAGAAGCCATACATACGATACGTTTTGCTCCGGCAGGAATCGTAGGACCGGTAAATCCGGCAGGCGCTTGTTCACCGTTGCGGGAAATGAAATAAGACATTTTCACGTCCTTGGCTCCCTGCCATGGGTTGGAAACCTGAATAAGTGTGCTGGCGGTATTGTCCGCACCCAGAATCTTGAATCCGGTTGCGTATTCAGGTGTATAGACATCCTGTTTGAAAGCCTCGAGAGAAGTCTTCTTGTTGGATATACAACTAGCCAGGAAGAGAAGACATAGCCATGTGAGGATTGAAATAGGAGATTTCATCTTTATTCGTGTATCTTTTAAATGAATAAATAATTTTCGGTGTCTGAAGATTGACATTGCGGGGCAAAGATAAGTATCTTTGGAGATATTCTTTCTTTTTTTATTGCATTTTCTCCGAAATCATTCCTATTTATGTATCCTCCCCTTAGGCAGGCAGAATGGATTAAGTTTATCGGTCTGCTGATTACTTCAGAGAATTTCTGCACCTTAAAGATTCAGAAAAAGTTTGGAGATGCTTTTTACCCTCGCACTCTCACCCATTGACTCAAACCGCTTATTCATCATCTATGCAGATAATGGCTTGTTCATATAGGTAAACACTTAGTTTCAAGTAGCGAAACATTTTGTTTCTCGGTGTGAAACACTTCGTTTCATTACTTGAAACATTTCGTTTCTCGGTGCGAAACACTTTGTCCCAAGTAATGAAATAAAGTGGAACTGCCGTCAACCGAAAATTCTCCAGTAAGTAATTATTAAACAGGGTGTGAGGGTAAAGACATCGCAAACTTATTAGAGATATCTACACCTGTTTGTTTACGGGCACTCTTGATATAGAAAAACTCCTCCGTAGGCAGGTACTGCCTGAAATGCTTCTTCCTGGTGAATCAACTTTGCATAAATCTGTGCGCAAATCAATACGCCGCCATGAGCGAATACTACTGTATTTTCACCCTCCTTTTGTCTGACTTCGTCTAAAAACGCGGCTACCCGTTTATACTGATCGGCAAACGATTCTCCATTGGTTGCTTTTACATTCAAGTAATCGTCGTACCAGCATTGGAGATTCGGGTCTTTGATTTTATTAAAATACTGCATTTCCCAATCTCCGAAATTAAGTTCCAGTATTCTTGGGTCACGGATGGCATCTCCGAATCCGCAATACTGTGCCAGACGGGTGCATCTGGATAGAGGGCTGGTGTAAGCCATATCAAAGTGAATGGATTCGATTTTAGCTTTGGTTACGGCTGCTTCTATCTCAAATGTAGGACGTAAAGGAACGTCTGACTGACCGTAACAAAGACCTTTAGGAACGTCGACAGAGGTATGTCTGATTAGATAAATATTCATAGGTTTACTTATTTTATATAGATAGACATCACTGCTCCCAGCCAGAAACTCATTTCGCTTAGGAGAAATAATGCACCGCAACAATCTCCGGTATATCCGTTCAGACGTCGTTTCATCATCCGGCAGATAAAGAAGAATACCAGAATGGGAAATATACATACGGGCCAGTAGCTTGGAGGAAGTAATAGGAGAGGTAGTATTCCACCCATCGCAGACATTACGATCTCCCCAAAACTCATTCTTGTATATACTGTTCCGGATTTGCTATCTTCTTCTTTCCGTGCATAGGGCAGGTAATTGATGATATTGGAAGAAATGAATTTACTCCAGGTATCTCCGCTTAGTAATAAGAAAGGAGTAACTGCTAAGGGAAGTGCGACCAGTAGATTGTAAGCAAATAAATAATAGATGATTAATCCCAAAACTCCATAGCTTCCGATATGGGAATCTTTCATGATGCGTAGCGTGCTTTCTCTGTTCGTCCCACCTCCGAATCCATCGAAGAAATCGGCCAATCCATCCTCATGCAATGCTCCTGTGATAAGTAAACGTGAAGTCAGTGCCAGGATTACGGCTACTCCGTGAGGTAGAATAGTACTGGCTCCCCAGAAAATCAATGTCATCATTCCCCCGGTCAGCCAGCCACTGAAACTCCAATAATTGACAACGTGTTTGAAACACTCCTGCGGAACTTCTTTTATTTTCCAGAAAGGCAATCGTGTAAAGAATATGAGGGCGGCAAGTATCTGGTTCATTTTAGAAATATTTAGTGATGGAAGCATGAGCAAATGAATCCATTTCATTCAGCATTTTCACAGCGGAATCCACAATGGGATAGGCACAAACGGAACCGCTTCCTTCTCCAAGTCTTAATCCGAGATTGAGTAGGGGACGTGCTCCGAGATAATCCAATAATAGCTTATGTCCGCTCTCGTCTCCCTGATGACCGAATATGGCGTAGCTCATCACTTCCGGATAAAGGCGTGAAGCGGCAAGAATACAATTGGTCATTATAAATCCATCAATTAAAATAACCATTCCCAGTTCTGCAGCTTTGAGCATTGCTCCTACGGCCATTACCATTTCGTAACCTCCGAAACGGCAGAGGATTTCTTCTGCGGAATGCTCTCCCGGATATTGTTCGAGAGATCTTTTCAGAACTTCGTATTTGTGGTTTATTCCCTGGTGATTGAGTCCGCTTCCTGCACCTACACATTGATCTAATGGGATTCCGGTGAAGCAAGTCATCCATAGAGAAGAGGACGAAGTATTTCCGATTCCCATTTCACCGAAGCTAATGATATTGCAGCCTTCCTGGTGAGAAGTGTCCACACATTGGGCACCATGCTCCAGGCAAAGTTCCATCTCTTCAGGTGTCATGGCTGCTTTATGAAGGAAATTGCGTGTTCCTCTTCCGACTTTCATGTTAATGATACCTTTTTCATAAGGTAAATCATAATCGACTCCTGCGTCTACAATTTTAAGAGTGAAACCGTGCTGTCGGCACAGGAAATTGATCCCTGCTCCCCCATGAAGAAAGTTGCTGATTTGTTGCCAGGTTACTTCTTTAGGAGATGGGCTGACTTTTTCTTCTACGATGCCATGATCTGCGGCAAAGATTATATTTTGAGGATGAGTTAATCGTGGAGAAAGGGATTGTTGGATCAGTCCGATTTGCAAAGCAATTTCTTCCAGTCTTCCAAGCGATCCTTTAGGCTTGGTCAGATTATTGATTTTGTCAATCAGAGCTTCTTTGATAGCTTCATCCGGCTTTTGAATATGAAACGTTTTCATGTTTATTTTATTTTTACGGGAATACCACTTGCCATGAGATATACATCGTCGGCATGCGATGTGATGTATTGATTGGTCCAACCTTGCAAGTCTGTGAATTTACGTTGCAGTTTGTTCTCGGAAACTCCCCCCCAGCCAATCTCATTAGTTACAAATATGAAAGTGGCATCCTGCTGGGTAAATTTGTCGAATTCTTTTTTGACGGCTTCCAATGAGGAGGCAACGTTAGAATCAAACTCCATAAAGAAGTTAGTGCACCAAAGAGTTACACAATCTATCACTACGACTCTGCCCGCTACATTGTGACGGCTCAATTCTTTTTCTTCTTCTATATTTGTCCATTCAGGACCGCGGTTCTTTTGATGGCGTTCCACCCTTTTTCTGAATTCTTCGTCCCATATCCTGGCAGTGGCCAAGTAAACCGGTGACGTAGTAAGTTCATGCGCTTTTTTTTCCGCAAACGAACTTTTACCGGATCGTTGTCCTCCTGTGATTAGTATAATCCTTTTCATTAAGTTGCTGATTGAATAATGGATGGACAAAGGTATAAAAAATAACTCCGGGATTAACCGTTTTACGTAAAAGTTATTAACTTTGTCCCGATTTGTTTTAGATCAACATAAATATCAGACTTAACTACTATTAGATATGAACGCTTGTAAGTTAGTGGGATTGCTTTTGCTGCTACTTTGGGGACATACTGCTCTGTATGCTCAACAAGTGAGAACTGTGCGAGGAAGAGTGCAGACAGTGGAAGCCGGCAGTAATGAGAAGCGGGCATTACCATCTGCCAGCATTGTTATTTTGGCGAAAAGCGATTCTGCCTTTATCAAGGGAATAACAAGTGATAAGAATGGGCGTTTCATTCTTAATTATCAACCGCAGAAGAAAAAGAAATACCTGTTGAAAGTCTCTTTTATGGGAATGCAATCTGTATACCGGGCACTGGAAGACTCTGTATCGGTGAATATCGGTACAGTGGTATTGAAAGATGATGATATTCAGATTAGTGAAGTGACGATAACGGGAAAATTGCAGGAAGTAGTGATGGAGGGAGATACTACGGTTATCAATGCTGCCGCTTTTAAAACTCGTGAAGGAGCTTATCTGGAAGATTTAGTGAAGCGTGTTCCCGGATTGGTATATAATAAGAAAGATAATTCGTTGACATACAACGGACAGCCCATCAGTGAAATCAATGTAAATGGCGAAGCTTTTTTCTCCGGAGATAAAAAGACGGCACTCGAAAATCTTCCGGCAGACCTGATTAGTAAGTTGAAAGTATATGATAAGAAATCGAAAGAAGAGGAGTTCACCGGAATTAGTTCAGGAGAAAAGAAATATGTACTCGACTTGCAGACTAAGGATGAATTGAATAAAACCTGGCTGACAAATGCAACGGTAGGATACGGGAATAACCAGAAGAAGGATTTCGAGGGGCAAGTGAATTATTTTAGTAAAGACGGAGATAATCTTTCTTTCATCGCACAGTCTACCAACAGATACCAGAATAGTACGTACAAGGATAATATCAACAATTCGGTAGGAATGAATATGACTCATAAATTCGGTAAGAAATTCTCCCTGACCGGAAGTGTGAACTATAATCTGAACCGGAACGGAAATCTTTCTTCCATTTATCAGGAACAGTATTTGCCGGCAGGTAATCAATACTCTGCGTCTACTAACGAAAGTAACTCTAAGGGGCGGTCGATTAGTTCTAACTTCATGGGAAGCTGGGAAGTAGATAAACGTACACGTATACATTTTACCGGTAATTTAGGAATCTCTCCTAATAGGAATGAAAACAGTAGCCAGAATGCATCTTTTGATGCTCCTCCCGGCATAAGTCATGAGAGCTTGTTTGATGACTTTGAATCTATTCCCCGGGATATAAAAGTGAATCGTAGCGAGAACCGGTCGCGTTCGGAGAATCAGTCGAACCGTTATAGCTGGATGATGGGTATTATGAGACGTCTGAATGAAAAAGGTACAACGCTGGCATTGAACATCCTGAACTCGGATTCGTGGGGAGATAATGAAAGTTTTTCGCTTTCTAAAACTACTTATTTCCGTCTTGAAGATAAATTGGGAAATGATTCGGTGCTTTTTCGTAACCAGTATTTGAAGTCGCCTCAAAAAAATAATTCATGGAGAGTCGGGATTACCTTTGCCCAGCCTATTGGTAAGAAGATGCATTTCCGGGTAGCATATAACTGGGATACTAACTATGAACGTGATAATCGTGATACGTATGAATTATCTTCTCTGACGAAGTCGGAAGTTTTTGGTGAACTGCCTCCCGACTATGAAGCAGGGTATGTGGATAGTTTGAGTAATCGGAGTCATAGTCGTACGAATGGCCATAATCTGGATGTGGGGCTTAATTACTCTGATGATACCTGGATGTTTAATGCCTCATTAGGGATGACTCCGCAAAAACGTGCCATTGAACGGAAAATGGGAAAGCTCTATGCGGACACTACCATGCATACTATCGACTTTCAGCCTATGATATGGGTGAATTGGAAAAAGAAAGAGGCCCGGATCACTTTCAATTATAGCGGTAGAACCCGGCAACCCTCCTTATCAGATTTAATGCCGCTGACGGATAACAGTAATCCGTTGTATATCACCCGGGGAAATCCGGATTTGAAACAGATGTTTTCTCATAGTGTCCGTGTGAGCTTTCAACATTCAAAAAAAGGTATATCTGCGAATATCGGCGGGCAGATGGAACAGAACAGTGTGACGCAGGTAGTGCTATATGATGCAAAAACCGGCGGACGTGAGACATCTCCTATTAATATTAACGGAAACTGGAATGTATATGGAAGTGCCAACTGGTGGAAGCGTCTGGGACATTTTTCCTTGCGGTTGGATATGAACGGTAATCATAGCAATCGTGTCAGTATGATTAATGAAGACAAGAGCCTCGAACCGAAGAAAAGTACGACACGTGATACCGGATTGGGGTGTGACGCGAATGTATCTTATCAGCCCACCTGGGGAGGTATTGATTTCTCTACTTCCTGGAATTATCAGTATTCGCTTAATTCTATCAATGATAACGATACCTATACGCGTAATTATAGTTTTCGTCTTGAGGGGTGCGTTGATCTTCCTTTTGGCTTGCAATTACGGACTGACGGGGCTTATTCTTTCCGTAATGGTACGAATATCCGTAAAGGCGAAGATGACCAGATGTTGTGGAATGCAAGTGCCAGCTGGCGGTTCTTGAAAAAGAAAGAAGCGGAACTGTCTGCTTATTGGGCGGATATTCTCGGGAAGAGGAAAAGTTTCGGCCGTACGACTTCTTCTGATGGTTTTTATGAGTTCCGTAACCAGGAAATAAAAGGATATTTCATAGTCACTTTCAAATATAACTTTCGTTTGATGATGTGATTTTTAGAAAAAAGTCGTATGTTTGCTACAGAACCATAAAACAAAATGTACTATGAGCGGTAATTATGTTATCAATATCGGCCGTCAGTTAGGTAGCGGCGGAAAAGAAATAGGAGAGAAGTTGGCAGCCCGTTTGGGAATCAACTTCTACGACAAGGAACTGATTAATCTGGCTTCGGAGGAAAGTGGATTGTGTAAGGAGTTTTTTGAAAAGGCTGATGAAAAAGCCTCGCAGGGTATTATTGGCGGACTGTTCGGTATGCGTTTCCCTTTTATCAGTGAGGGAGCTATGCCATGTAACAACTGCTTGAGCAATGATGCCTTGTTCAAAGTACAGAGTGATGTGATCCGTCATCTGGCAGCAGAAAGATCTTGTGTCTTTGTAGGACGTTGCGCAGATTATATTCTGAGAGAGCATCCTCGTTGCGCTAATGTTTTTATTTCAGCCTCTAAAGAAGATCGCATAGCGCGGTTGTGTGGCATGCATCATATTGATGCGGAAGCTGCAGAAGAAATGATCGAAAAAGCGGATAAGAGACGTTCGGAATACTATAATTATTATAGCTATAAAACGTGGGGAGCAGCAGCTACTTATCATTTGTGCATCGATTCTTCTTCTTTGGGAATTGAAGAGACAGTGCGGTTCATTGAAGAATTTGTAGTAAAGAAACTGCAGCTTGTATGACAGGATAGAAAAGCAGATTGAAAAAATAAATAAAGCCGGCATATTCCATTTGGATATAGCCGGCTTTATTGTTTATATGCTAAACTTGATTTACATCATTGCTAATAATATCATCTGTCCCGTTAGAATACGGAGGAACATCGATAACGGATAAACTGTAGAGTATCCCACTGCCGGAGCATCTCCGGAGGTTGTTTGATTGGCATAAGCCAATGCCGGTGGGTCGGTATTACTACCGGCTATCAATCCCATCAGGGTGAAGTAGTTTACCTTATAATATAATCTTGCGATGGTGCCGATGATAAGTAGCGGGATAACGGTGATAAGGAAACCGGAACCTACGTATAGTAATCCGTCTCCCTCGACTACCGTTTGCACGAAATTGGCACCGGCATCTATACCGACACTGGCAAGGAAGAGAACGATACCGATTTCACGAAGCATCAGGTTGGCACTCATGGTTGTATAAGTCACTAAATGCAGCTTATGACCGAAACGGCCGATAAGAATAGCCACTACCAGCGGTCCGCCTGCCAAACCTAATTTTAAAGGAGTCGGCATACCCGGGAATGCAATCGGAAGACTACCCAGAAGGATACCTAAGAAGATACCAACGAAGATCGTAACAATGTTCGGTGTATCCAAGCGTTTCAACTGATTACCCAGTACACCGGCAACACGTTCCACTGCATCTTGCTGTCCTACCACCATAACGCGGTCACCTACCTGAAGTATCAGATTCGGATCGGCAAACAGGTCCATACCGGAACGGTTGATACGAGTGACATTGACCCCATACATACTACGGAAGTGCATAGAACCTAATGTTTTACCATTGATTTCCGGTTTGGTAACCAGAATACGACGGGAAACCATTGGGAGGTCTTGTTTTTCCCAGTCGAGCTCCACTTCTTTTCCGATAAATACTACAATTGCAGGAGCGTCTTCTTCCGAGCAGACGATAAATAACTGGTCGCCTATATTAAACACTGTTTCATGGTCGGGAATACTTACATGACCATCATGGCGAATTCGGGAGCAAACGAACTTACGGCCCAGGAAATTCTTGATTTCAATCAGCGTTTTTCCACTAATTGATTCATTGCGAACTTCCAGGCTCATCATGTGAGGTTTGTGGTGTGAATCTCCACTTTGGATTTTCAGGCTTTCTTCTTCTTTCGCCATATTGACACGGAAGATGTAACGGATGGCAATGATAGAACCAATGATACCTACCACACCGAGGGGATAAGCACATGCATAACCGAGAGCAATCTGCGGACCGGTATAATGCAACTGATTCAGAGCCTCATTGGCAGCACCAAGTCCCGGAGTATTTGTCACTGCTCCGTAAAGGATACCTACCATCATCGGCAGTTCTACCCGGCCGTTCCAGAGGTAATAAAGCCCCAGTGCGACAGCAATATTTAACACTACGATGCCTACAGCCAACAGGTTTAATGTCATTCCTCCTTTTTTGAAAGAGGAGAAGAAAGATGGCCCCACCTGAAGACCGATACAGAATACGAACAAGATCAATCCGAATTCACGGATGAAATGTAGGATGTGTGTATCGGCTGTGAAGCCGAAATGTCCCATTAGGATGCCGGCAAACAAAACAAATGTGACGCCCAAAGAAACTCCGAATATCTTTATCTTACCAAGATACACGCCGGCAGCCACTACAAATGCGTAGAGGAGCACGATGTGAGCTACGGAGCTGGGGTCCCATAATAAACTTTGTAACCAATCCATAATATAGCAGTTTTTATAATGTTTTTCTAAAAACGAGTGCAAAATTACTCATAACATTGGAGCTAATCAAATAAAAGAAGAACTAAAAATGAAGAATTTCTATGCAGATTGTATGCACTTGACGAATCGGGGCGTCCTGTGCGAATTTTCCCTAAAAAAGAGATTCGTTTTAACTTATTGGTTATATTTGCAGGTCGAACGACTGACATTTAGAAAGAGATAGATAAAAATAAAGACAATATTAATCTTGTTTTAATTTTAAATAAACTATGGCAGACAAAAAAGAAAAACTCTTCTCAGACTTTTCTCCTGCCTCCACCGAACAATGGATGGAGAAGGTTACAGCCGATTTAAAAGGTGCTGATTTTGAGAAGAAGCTCGTTTGGAAAACAAACGAAGGGTTTAAAGTGAAACCTTTTTACCGGATGGAAGATCTGGAGGATTTAAAAACTACTGATGCACTTCCTGGAGAGTTCCCTTATTTAAGAGGAACTAAAAAAGACAACAATGCATGGTTGGTTCGTCAGGAAATTAGAGTAGAATGTCCGAAAGAAGCCAATGCGAAAGCACTGGATATCCTAAATAAGGGTGTTGACTCACTTTCTTTCCATGTGAAAGCAAAAGAACTTAATGCGGAATATATTGAAACACTGTTAAGTGATATTCAGGCAGAGTGTGTTGAACTGAATTTCTCAACCTGTCAGGGGCATGTGGTTGAGTTGGCTAATCTGCTGGTAGCTTATTTCCAGAAGAAAGATTATGATGTGAAGAAACTGAAAGGTTCTATCAACTATGATTTCTTCAACAAGATGCTGACTCGTGGCAAGGAGAAAGGTGATATGGTACAAACAGCCAAATCTTTGATTGAAGCCATTCAGCCGCTTCCTTTCTATCGTGTGCTGAATGTAAACGCTTTATCATTGAATAATGCAGGCGCTTATATTTCTCAGGAACTGGGTTATGCTCTGGCTTGGGGAAATGAATATATGGGTCAATTGACTGATGCCGGTATTCCTGCTGCCATAGTAGCTAAGAAAATCAAATTTAATTTTGGTATCAGTTCCAATTATTTCCTTGAAATAGCGAAATTCCGTGCGGCACGTTTGCTTTGGGCAAATATTGTAGCTTCTTACAATCCTGAATGTGTGCGTGATTGCGAGAATAAAGGTCCTAACGGAGAATGTCGTTGCGCAGCAAAAATGGCGGTTCATGCCGAAACTTCTACTTTCAATCTTACTTTGTTTGATGCACATGTAAATCTGCTTCGTACACAGACTGAAGCCATGAGTGCTGCATTAGGAGGCGTAGACTCTATGACGGTAACTCCGTTTGATAAGACTTATGAGACTCCGGACGAGTTCTCAGAACGCCTGGCTCGTAACCAACAACTGCTGCTGAAAGAAGAATCTCATTTTGATAAAGTGATCGACCCTGCTGCCGGTTCTTATTATATCGAGAATCTGACTGTGGCTATTGCAAAACAGGCTTGGGAACTCTTCCTTGCTGTAGAAGAAGCAGGTGGCTTCTATGCGGCATTGAAAGCAGGAACTGTTCAGGCTGCTGTGAATGAGAGCAACAAAGCTCGTCATAAAGCAGTTGCACAGCGTCGTGAAGTGCTGTTGGGTACCAACCAATTCCCGAACTTCAATGAAAAGGCTGGCAATAAGCAACCTGTTGAAGGTAAGTGTTGTTGCGGAGGTGACTCTCATACTTGCGAAAAAGAGGTGGATACTCTGGTGTTCGATCGTGCTGCCAGTCAGTTTGAAGCATTGCGTCTCGAAACAGAAGCATCAGGCAAACGTCCGAAAGCGTTCATGTTAACCATCGGAAATTTGGCAATGCGTCAGGCACGTGCTCAATATTCTTGTAACTTCCTGGCTTGTGCCGGTTATGAAGTAATTGATAATCTGGGATTTGAGACAGTAGAAGCAGGAGTAGAGGCAGCTATGGCTGCAAAAGCTGATATTGTTGTTATCTGTTCCAGCGATGATGAATATGCTGAATATGCAATTCCTGCTTTCAAAGCACTGAATGGTCGTGCTATGTTTATCGTTGCCGGTGCTCCGGCTTGTATGGACGACCTGAAAGCTGCAGGTATCGAAAACTTCATCCATGTTCGTGTCAATGTATTGGATACCTTGAAAGAGTTTAACGCTAAACTATTGAAGTAAGATGAGAAAAGATTTTAAAAACATCGATATATATGCCGCATTTCAGCCGACTAATGGTGCTGAATGGCAAAAGGCTAACGGTATCTCCGCTGACTGGAAAACACCGGAACACATTGAAGTGAAGCCTGTTTATACAAAAGAAGACCTCGAAGGAATGGAACACCTTGGCTATGCTGCCGGACTTCCTCCTTATCTGCGCGGTCCGTATTCAGTAATGTACACTCTTCGTCCCTGGACCATCCGCCAGTATGCCGGATTTTCTACCGCCGAAGAATCAAATGCATTTTATCGCCGTAATTTGGCTGCCGGTCAGAAAGGTTTGTCAGTGGCATTCGACTTAGCTACTCACCGCGGTTATGACCCCGATCACGAACGTGTAGTGGGTGACGTAGGTAAAGCCGGTGTATCTATCTGTTCATTGGAAAATATGAAAGTGCTGTTCGATGGTATCCCATTGAACAAGATGTCTGTGTCTATGACAATGAATGGAGCTGTACTTCCGATTATGGCATTCTATATCAATGCCGGTCTGGAACAAGGTGCTAAACTCGAAGAAATGGCCGGTACTATCCAGAATGATATTCTGAAAGAATTCATGGTGCGTAATACTTATATTTATCCGCCTGCATTCTCTATGAAGATTATTTCAGATATTTTCGAATACACTTCGCAGAAGATGCCTAAGTTCAACTCTATCTCTATCTCCGGTTATCACATGCAGGAAGCAGGCGCAACCGCGGATATCGAGTTAGCTTATACATTGGCCGATGGTTTGGAATATCTTCGTGCAGGAACGGCAGCAGGCATTGATATTGATGCATTTGCACCGCGTCTGTCTTTCTTCTGGGCGATTGGAACCAATCACTTTATGGAAATAGCCAAGATGCGTGCTGCACGTATGTTGTGGGCAAAGATTGTGAAACAATTCAATCCGAAGAACCCGAAATCACTGGCGTTGCGTACTCACTCGCAGACTTCAGGCTGGTCACTGACCGAACAGGATCCGTTCAATAACGTAGGACGTACCTGTATTGAGGCTATGGCTGCAGCTTTGGGGCATACTCAATCTTTGCATACCAATGCATTGGATGAGGCTATTGCTCTTCCAACAGATTTTTCCGCACGTATTGCCCGTAATACACAGATTTACATTCAGGAAGAAACTTACATCTGCAAGAACGTTGACCCATGGGGTGGTTCTTACTATGTAGAATCTCTGACGAACGAACTGGCACACAAGGCTTGGGAGCATATTCAGGAAATTGAAAAATTGGGTGGTATGGCGAAAGCTATCGAAACAGGTATTCCAAAGATGCGTATCGAAGAAGCTGCTGCACGTACACAGGCTCGTATCGACAGTGGTCAGCAGACAATTGTCGGTGTGAACAAGTATCGTTTGGAAAAAGAAGCTCCGATTGATATTCTTGAAATTGATAATACTGCAGTCCGTCTTGAACAGATCGAAAACCTGAAACGTTTGAAAGATGGACGTAACCAGGCTGAAGTGGACAAAGCATTGGCAGCAATTACCGAATGTGTGAAGACTGGCAAGGGTAATTTGTTGGAATTGGCTGTGGAAGCAGCTCGTGTTCGCGCAACATTGGGTGAGATTTCTTATGCTTGTGAACAGATAGTAGGACGTTATAAAGCAATAATTAGAACGATATCAGGCGTGTATTCATCAGAAAGTAAAAACGATAGCGACTTCAAACGTGCTTGTGAACTGGCCGAGAAGTTCGCGAAGAAAGAGGGACGTCAACCTCGTATCATGGTTGCAAAGATGGGACAGGACGGTCACGACCGTGGTGCTAAAGTCGTAGCAACCGGTTATGCTGACTGTGGCTTCGATGTGGATATGGGACCGTTGTTCCAGACTCCGGCGGAAGCTGCTCGCGAGGCTGTTGAAAACGACGTTCATGTAGTAGGTGTTTCTTCACTGGCTGCCGGACATAAGACATTGGTTCCGCAAATTATTGAAGAACTGAAGAAACTGGGTCGCGAAGACATTGTAGTGATTGCCGGTGGTGTTATTCCTGCACAAGATTACGATTTCTTGTATAAGGCAGGTGTAGCTGCTATCTTCGGTCCGGGTACTCCGGTAGCGAAAGCTGCTTGTCAGATTCTGGAAATCCTAATGGATGAAGAATAAGGAAAACTTTCTTATTGACAGATTGTATATGCAATAAGTGGGAAACCATGAATTAATAGAAAAAAGGGTCAGTAACTGACCCTTTTTTTGTATCCTATTATTGAAAACTTCCTTTTTGGCGTTTTATAAAAAAGTACCTCAAATTTGATTTATTGAAAAAATATTCATAATATTGTCATCACTTTGTTAACTGTTGACCCGTACCTTTGCGCATAAATTTCTAAACTATGGTAGATTTCATGGATGATAAACAATTATTGGGAGAGCTGAAAAGAGGCAATAATGCAGCTTTTGAGTTTCTGTTCAAGAGTTATTATCCTCGTTTGCGAGGGTATGCTATTCGTTTTATAGAAGATGAAGAAACGGTTCGTGATATTATTCAAGAGTGTTTCTTACGATTTTGGGAACGTCGCGAAATGTTATCTGCCTTCTCACTTACTTCTCTTCTTTTTTCTATGGTCCGCAATGGATGTCTAAATTATCTGAAGCATCGCTCGATTGTTGAAAAGTACCGGGTGGAGTACTTGGCAAAGGTGGATGGGGAAGAAAGACTCTACTATGCAGACTTTATGCAGGATGCAGAACATAAATTATTATACAAAGAATTGCAGGAGCAGATTGCCCTTGTGCTTAATCAGTTGCCGGACAGGTCGCGTGAGATTTTTTTGTTAAGCCGTTTCAGGGGATTGAAGAACAGAGAAATCGCAGAAAAACTACAAATATCTACCACAGCAGTCGAAAAGCATATAGCAAGGGCTTTGCAATATTTCTCCCGGCATTTCAGCGAACGCTATCCGGTGGATCTGTATATAGTGATATTGGCATGGCTGATGATGGAGCAGAAATAATCAATGCACTCTTCGATTATATAAAGAATAAGAAGCAGGAAAGTTTTTTTCTGCTTTTTTTGTTTCAGAGGTTGGGTAAAAGAAATATGGGTTGTTACATCTTATAGAAAGTGAATATAATGAAGCAAGAAGAAAATATCCGTGAATTGGCTATTCAGTATTTTGAAGGACGCATATCAAGAGCTGACGAAAAGAATCTGTTCGAATATATCGAACAGGTGGAAGGTGGCTATGGCAGGTTCCGTCAATGGGAGAGAGAATGGATGAATCACCGGAATACCGATTCGGAGACAGATGCCGAATGGGAAGCTTTGAAGCATAAGATGTATACGCAGGAAGCGATTGTCCCGTTATTGAAAAAGTCGAAACCTGGTATATGGAAGATAGCCCGTATCGCTGCCGTTATAGCATTGATTGTCGGTACTACGTTGGGTATTCAACAGGCTATTTACTTGTTTACGCCAAAGACTTTTTTTGTTTGCGAAGCTCCGTTGGGGGATAAGAGTAAGATACAGCTTTCGGATGGTACAGTTGTATGGCTGAATGCAGGTTCCGTATTAAGATATTCGAATCATTTTAATACAGCCGACCGGGTGGTGGAGCTGGAAGGAGAGGGGTATTTTGAGGTGACTAAACAGAATGGAAAGCAATTTACAGTAAAGACGCATGAATATGATGTGGTGGTAAAAGGTACGAAATTTAATGTATCTGCCTATTCAGACGATTCGTATATAACAACCACCTTGCTGGAAGGAGCAGTAGAGTTGAATTATAAAGAAGATCAGATACGGATGTCTCCGGGAGAATCTATTTCTTTGGATTTGGTAACAAGACAGTTGAAAGGAAAGAAAGTAAATGCACGTCAGGCAATGGCGTGGGCGGAAGACAGGATTGAATATGATGACATTACGTTAGGAGAGATGGTGAAGAAGCTTTCACGTCAGTACGATGTGCATATTCAGTTAGAGTCGGAGAAATTGGGCGATATGAAGTTCCGTGTTTCGTTGCGTAATAAAGAGACAATCGTAGATGTAATGGATGCACTGAAAGAAATCATACCTATCAAAGTAGAATATAAGGAAAAGGATATATATATAAGATAAGAACTCAATGTTTAATTGTAAAGAAATCAAGTATGAATATTACTCAAATAGGCAGATTTGGGATGCTGTTGATGATGGCATCTGTTGCAATCTCGTGTTCTGACCCTAATCCTTTGGACTCATACACTCGTGTTCCGTTCGAAAAAACGGAAACGGATGACGGAAATGGTGATGGTGACGGAGACGGTGCCGGCGGTTTGTTCGAGAAAGGAAACGGAACGGACAGCAAACCTTATATGATAATGAATGCTACGCAGATCAGAAATATGCGTAGTGTGTTGAAATCGGGAATGAAAGTTTATTTCCAGTTAGGTGCTGATATTGATATGGCAGGCATTGATGACTGGCAGTCGTTGAATGGTTCCGGTGATTTTCCTTATGAAATAGATTTTGACGGAGACAGCCATGTCATTAAGAACTTCAAATGTTCTGCCGGTGATTATCCAAGTTTCTTCGGAGTATTGTGCGGTGATTGTCGTAATGTGGGCTTTGTGAATGCTTCTGTATCATCTGCTCGGCAGGGGATTGGAATTATTACCGGTTATCTCGGACTTAAAGATAAAGGTAACGGAAATAAGACAGGAAGAATTGTGAACTGCTATACGACCGGCGAAGTAATCGGTTCTGGTGCGGCAGGTGGAATAGCCGGTGTATTGGCAAATAGCTATGATGGGCAAGAAAGTTATATAAAGAACTGTTATTCAAATGCAACGGTCAGCGATCAGGCGGCAAGTGGCGGAAAAGCAGGCGGTATTGCCGGACGGAAAGTAGGTGTCGGCGGATTTATTGAGAACTGCTATGCATACGGAGCAGTCAGTGCAACTAAAGGAGGCGTAGGCGGTATTTTGGGACAAATCGACAAAAGTTGTGACATTGCTATCAAGAACAGCGCAGCATGGAGTAACTTGACCGGAGTGGATGCTTCGTCAACCGTAGGACGCATTGTTGGGGTCTCTGCTTCATTAGGCAGTTATGAGAATTGTTACGCCTGCGAAAGTATTGTACTCAAAGTGAATGAAAAAACGATTACCGCATCAGACGAATCATCAGCCACGGGAACAACTTTTCACGGAGTGGCGAAGTCAGCGGAAGAACTGGGGAATATCATCGTAGCCTGGAATCCGAATCTTTGGAAAAAAGGAACGAACGGTTATCCGATATTCCAGTGGTCTGAATAAATAAAGCCAGTCGATACAAAAAAGCAGAAATAATCTGCTTTTTTGCTTTTATAGGGGTTGGGCAGATGAATGATGAGTTGTTTTATCTTATAGAAGCGATTCAGAGAAATACTACAATCGAATATATATATCCTTAAATATAAATCACTTTAAATTGTAACAACTTAATTGATAAAATTATGAATGACCGAAGAAACTCATTTTTTAGACTGTTTCTCCTGATTCTGTTGTGTTTGGGCGTCCAGTCACTACGGGCGCAGACAGTTACAAAGGTCTTTAAAAATGAGCCGCTGAAGGCGGTATTGAAAGAAGTTGAGCGGCAGACGAAGTACTCCATTATCTATAAAACGGACGAGGTTAATGAAAACAAGAAGATAACGGCTTCCTTTCAGCAGGCAACTGTTAATAATGTGCTTGCTACTGTTTTGGATAAGGATGTAGAGTATAAACTACAAAACCGGATGATTATCATCACAAAGAAAACAGAACGTAATACTACTGCCGTCCCATCGCAGCCTTTACATCGGGTTACGGGGAAAGTGGTCGATGTGAACGGTGACCCGGTAATCGGTGCCAGTGTACAGGTGATGGGACAGTCTATGGGAACGATCACGAATTTGGATGGTGAATTTACATTATCCTCGGTTCCGGCCAATGCCCTAGTCGTTGTGTCCTATATTGGATTTGAGAAGAAAGAAATTAAAGTCTCCGACTTGCAGAAATCTTCGAGAGTAATACTCCGGGAGGATACGGCTACGCTGGAAGAAGTGGTGGTGGTAGGCTACGGTACTCAAAAGAAAATAAACCTGACGGGAGCTGTTGCAGTAGTAGACAGTAAAGCGATGGAAGACAGACCCGTGCCGAGAGCCTCACAGATGTTGCAAGGGACTGTGCCCAATATGAATGTAACTTTTGGGTCTGGGTATCCGGGAGCTTCGGCAACTATCAATATCCGTGGTGTGAATTCTATCAGTGGCAATGCATCGCCATTAGTGCTGATTGACGGAATAGAAGGGGATATCGACCGCTTGAATCCGAATGACATCGCTTCTATTTCCGTATTAAAAGATGCATCTTCGGCCGCTATTTACGGGGCTCGTGCTTCTTATGGTGTTATCCTCGTGACTACCAAGGAAGGCTCCGCCCGCAAGACTACCGTTTCGTATGATGGAAGATATTCATGGAGCAATCAGACGACTTCTACTGATTTTGAAACCAGGGGATATTATTCGGCAGGCATCAACGACTTGTTTTATACCAATTATAACGGAAAGCCTTATACCAACTATACGGAAGAAGACTACCGCCAGCTTTGGTTGCGCCGGAATGATAAAACGGAGAATCCCGAACGTCCCTGGGTAGTTACCGACCAACGTGACGGAAGAGATACATACGTCTATTACGGTAACTTCGACTGGTATAATTATCTTTATCGTAAAAACAGACCGATGTGGGAGCACAATATCAGTGTCAGTGGGGGAAATGAAAAGTTGAACTATTATTTATCAGGAAATACAGTTGACCAAACGGGTATCTTCAGACAGAATCCTGATAAATACAAGGTGTATAATTTCAGAAGTAAAATCTCGGCAAAGATCACTCCACGACTGACAATCAGCAATAACACGAAGTACCATTATAATAGTTACTCTTATCCGGGATTATCGGGTATTAATAACAACTTCAATACTGCGGTGAATCATGCACTGGCGAGCTTTGTACCCATTAATCCGGATGGCAGTGCGGTGTATCTGACTTCGTTGAGCAATTCTGCTGTTTTGGATGGCATGGGAGCTATCCTTGCTTATGGAAAACATAAGAATGAAGACCAGCGATATGAGTTTTCTACGACTTTCGAAGCAAGTTTCAATGTAATGAAGAACCTGAATGTCCGTGCAAACTACAGCTACCTGCACTATAACTATCAGACCATGAACAGAACAGTAAATGTACCATATTCCAAATATCCGGGTGAGATATCCTATCTGACTACCGGAAGCGGTGTGAATCAGTTGAAGGAAACACAGACCAATCATTGGTATCAGGCTTTCAATGTTTATGGTGATTATATGCTGGATATTGCCGACCATCAGATAAAAATCATGGCAGGTTACAATTATGAAACCAAGCGTCTGAAAGATATCAAAGTCTCCCGCCAGGGTTTGCTCTCCGATGACTTGAATGACTTAAATCTGGCAGTCGGAGATGCGATGACTATGTCCGGCGGACAGAATGAATATGCGCTTTTGGGAGCATTTTATCGTCTTAATTACTCCTATAAAGGAGGTCGTTACCTATTTGAGACAAGCGGACGTTATGACGGAAGTTCACGTTTCAGAAGCGGACACCGTTTCGGTTTCTTCCCCTCGGCTTCCGTAGGATGGAGAATCAGTGAAGAACCGTTTTTCGGGAATTTAAAGAAGAATATTGATAATGTGAAATTGCGTCTCTCATACGGTTCGTTAGGAAATCAGCAGGTAGGATATTACGATTATATCCAAACCATTAATACCAACGGTACAATGAATTATATCTTTGGCGATCAGAAGAAAGGCTCTTATGCAAGTGTCTCCGACCCGAATTCCGCCGACCTGACCTGGGAAACCGTTTCGACTTGGAACGTAGGACTGGATCTCGGATTCCTGAACAACCGCCTGAACCTGACTGCCGATGCCTATGTTCGTGATACTAAAGGTATGCAAACTTCCGGCAAAAAGCTTCCCGGTGCTTATGGAGCCAACGAGCCCAAGCAAAATGCAGCCAACTTGCGTACCAAAGGCTGGGAATTGATGCTGACTTGGAATGATGCTTTCAAACTGGCAAACAAACCTTTCCGTTATAACCTGTCCGTAGGCTTGGCAGATAATACATCGGAAATAACCAAATTCGATAATCCTTCCAAGATATTGAGTGATTATTATGTAGGTCAGAAATTGGGAGATATCTGGGGATATGTAGTAGACGGACTTTTCAGGACAGACGAAGAAGCGGCAAACTATAATGTCGACCAAACAGCAGTCAACTTCGTTATCAATACAGCGCAGGTGAATCCGGGACTTCACGCCGGTGATATGAAATTTGTTGATTTGGACGGCGACCATACAATATCTTCCGGCTCGAACACGGCAGATGATCCGGGCGACCGCAAAATAATCGGAAACTCATTGCCGCGCTATACATACAGTATTCAAGGTGGTTTCGACTGGTATGGATTCGACTTCTCCATCTATCTTCAGGGAGTAGGACATCAAGACTGGTATCCGGGTACTAATTCTGTATTCTTTTGGGGACCATACGCTCGTCCGTATTCATCGTTCATTCCACGCGATTTCTTGAGCCAGGTATGGAGCCCGGAAAATCCCGATGCTTATTTCCCACGTCCGATAGGGTATCTTGCCCTCGGCAATAACCGTTCTTTGGGAGTGGTGAACGACCGTTATTTGCAGAATCTGGCTTATTGCAGAGTGAAGAATATCACAGTAGGCTATACGATTCCCGCCGTATGGACGAAGAAGGTAAAGATAGAACGCCTGCATATCTATTTCAGTGGTGAGAATCTGTTTACCTTCTCTCCACTAAAGAGCGACTACATTGATCCGGAACAAGCGTCGGCAGAAAATTCCATCCAATCGGCAAATGGTAACGCAAAGTTGTATCCCTGGTCAAAGACCTATTCTTTTGGAGTGAACGTAACTTTTTAAACTAACTAATATTTGAATTATGAAACTTGTTTATATAGTATCTTGGTTGTTCGCGTTGGCGGTATCTTTCGTATCTTGCGACGATTGGTTGGATAAGACACCCAAAGACCGCCTGTATCCGGATGTATATTTCAAGACTGAAGATGAGTTGCGATTATTTACGAATCAGTTTTATAACAATCTGGTTCCGTCCGCTGTCGATATTTATTCCGAGTCGTCCGATTTGATTGTCAAGTCCGACTTGATGCTCGAAATGTCCGGACAGCGCATCATACCCGATGAAGGAAACGGTTGGAATTTTACGGCACTTCGCGATATTAATTTCTATCTGCAGTATTCCCATAACTGCACGGAAGTGAATGCCCGTAACCGTTACGATGGTGTTGCCCGTTTTTTCAGAGCTTATTTCTACTTTGAGAAGGTGAAGAGATATGGCGATATTCCCTGGTATGACAAAGCACTCGACTCGGATGATCCCGAATTGTATAAAGCCCGGGACTCACGTGAATTTGTCATGCAGAAAATGCTGGAGGACCTGGATTTTGCGATAGCCAATCTTCCGAAAACGAAGAATGCGTATGTACTGACCCGGTGGACGGCATTGGCTCTGAAATCCCGTGTCTGCCTGTTTGAGGGTACTTTCCGTAAATATCATGGACTGGAGGATTATGAAAAATACCTGAATGCTTGTGTCTCGGCTTCTGAAACCTTTATGAACGAAAGCGGATATACACTCTATAAATCGGGCAGCACACCTTACAGGGATTTATTCGCTTCCATAAATCTACAAGCGGATGAAGTGATTTTCGGGCGTGACTATGAAGCTTCTCTTTCTGTGCTTCATAATGTGCAGAATTATGAGAACTCCACCACAATGGGACGTCCGGGAATGAACAAGAAGATTGTGAATTCTTATCTGATGGCGGACGGAAGCCGTTTCACGGATAAAGCCGGTTATGAAACGATGACATTCGATCAGGAATGTCAGAATCGGGATCCACGACTGGCACAAACCATTCGTACCCCTGGATATACGAGAATCGGAAGTACAAAGAAAGAAGCCCCGAACCTGGCTTATACTATGACCGGATATCACCTGATAAAATATTCGATGACGGCTAACTACGATGAATATAATAAATCGTGCAACGATATTCCCCTGTTCCGCACGGCAGAGGTGTATCTGAATTTTGCAGAAGCAAAAGCCGAACTAGGCACTTTGAAGCAAGCCGACATCAATAAATCTATTAAATTACTTAGAGACAGGGTAGGAATGACTAACCTGGATATGGAACTGGCAAATTCAAAACCCGACCCGTATTTGATGAGTGCCGCCACAGGTTATCCGAATGTGAAAGGAGCCAATCAGGGAGTAATCCTTGAAATCCGTCGCGAACGAACCATCGAACTGGCAATGGAGGGTTTCCGTTATTACGACATCATGCGTTGGAAAGAAGGTAAACTATTTGAGAACGATCTGCTGGGAATCTATGTTCCCGGGCCCGGAACTTACGATTTAGATAAAGACGGTACGGATGATGTCTGTTTCTACGTAGGAACAAAACCTGCCGGAAATGTACCTTTATATTTAGAGATCGGCGAGCAGATTCGCTTGTCGAATGGCGAAAGTGGTTATATCATCTGTCATAGTCTGATTACCAAGAAATGGAATGAAGACAGAGATTATTTGTACCCTGTTCCTATCAGCGAACGTACTTTGTCCAATGGTGTGATAACACAGAATCCCGGTTGGAATGACGGATTGAACTTTAATTAATTAGATTCAGAAATATAAATTCTTATGAAAAATATGATTTCTTATATATGTCTTTTGGCAACCGTGTTTGCCAACTTGTCCTGTGCCGACGACATGGACAACTCTAAATTTGATAATATGATACCTTACGGTAAACAGGAAGTTTCCTATACTTATCCGAAAGGGGAGGGGAACCTTAGAGTGTTGACCTTTAATATAAGGCATTGTGCCGGTAACGATGACGTGATTAATTATGACAGGACAGCCGCTGTTATCAACGGAATGGAACCCGATGTCGTTTGCCTGCAGGAAGTGGACTACATGACTACCCGCAGTAATAAAGTCGACCAACTGAAAACCTTGGCGGATAAAACAGGCATGAATCACTATTTTAGTAAGTCAATCGCTTACCAGGGTGGTGAATACGGTAATGGCCTTTTGTTCAAAGGGACGCCGATCAGCACGAAGACTTATCCCCTTCCCGGTGCCGAACTCCGTTCTGCTGCCATAGCCGAATTTGAGAACTATGTAGTTATCTCCACCCACTTGGCTTTGGAAGAGAATAATAGAGTTGAATCTGCAAAACAGCTCACAGACCTTGCCAAAACATATAATAAAGTGGTTTATATGGCTGGTGACTTTAATGAGGACTTGATGAATGGCACATTCTTTACAGAACTGAAGAAAGAATGGGAGGTTGTCAGTTCTACAGAAAACACTTTTCCTACCGGACAGGCTACCAAACGGATTGATTTTGTCGTTACTTTGAAAACTCCACCTACCATTGTGGTAAAATCGAATGTAATATACAACCTGGATGGTGTCAACGTAGCAATAACTTCCGACCATTATCCACTTTATTGTGATTTTAAGAAGCCGACCGGACTTGGAGAATATCCGAAGGCAGAAGGTGACCTGCGCATAGGTAACTATTTCCTGACCTATTGTAAAGGTACAGATGGCGTGATTGATTACGACCGGACAGGACGTATTATCGCCAAAATGAATGCGGATATTGTCTGCTTGCAGGGACTGGATAAGGAGACGGAACGTTCGGAAGGTATCGACCAGTTGAACGTACTGGCACAGAAAGCAAATATGCATGATTACTTTGCTAAAGCCATTGATTATAAAGGCGGTGAATTCGGTGTTGGTATACTGACAAAAGAAGAACCTGTAAGTGTAGACAGATACCAAATGGCGGGAAAGAGCGAGATGCGTGCAGCCATGGTAGTGGAATATGAAAAGTTTGTAGTAGCCAGTACCAACTTCGATACGGATATGGCAAAGCGTATAGAGGCCCTTCAAACGTTAGAAACGAAACTGTCTGCCTATAATAAACCTGCATTCTTGTTAGGATACTTCAATGAGGGCGACTTGGAAAGCGAATTTTTCCAAATGGTGAAGAGTAACTGGAATCTTCTTAGTGCCGATAAGTCTACCGAAGTCAGTGGTAAGAAACGTCGCCTTGACTTTATCGTGTCTTTGAAGAGTCACAACGTAAATGTGACACAGGCTGATGTGATAGAAAGTCTGTCGGGAGTAGATGTGACCGTTGCTTCTACACATTATCCTCTTTTTTGTGATTTCTCCGGTTTAAAATAGAAACGTTATAGAGAGGCTGCACAGAGCTATGCACATATCGTGTGTAGAACTGTGCAGCTTCATTATATAGCTTATCAAACATCAAATGGAGTGGTATAAAAAAGGAGAAAGCGGTACATCTTGAAAACTATTCAGTTGAAGTTATCATTCTTTCTCCGATCTATGCCTTTATGGACTTTTTTCTCTCTTCATGCGGTCAATGAGAAATAATCGTGTAACTTTGTAAGCTGTTAGTGTAAAAACAAGAAGAGAAAAAATGATAGTTTGCATAGCCGAAAAGCCATCAGTAGCACGCGATATAGCCGAAGTACTCGGCGCTCATACCAGAAAAGAAGGATATATAGAAGGAAACGGATACCAGGTGACCTGGACATTCGGGCATCTTTGTACCCTGAAAGAGCCGCATGAATACACGCCTAACTGGAAATCATGGAATTTAGGTAGCCTGCCAATGATTCCTCCACGTTTCGGCATCAAGTTGATAGAGAATCCTACCTACGAAAAACAATTCCACATTATCGAGGGACTGATGCAGAACGCAGATGAAATCATCAACTGCGGTGATGCCGGGCAAGAGGGAGAATTGATTCAGCGTTGGGTGATGCAGAAAGCAGGTGCACGCTGTCCGGTGAAACGTCTGTGGATTTCTTCATTGACAGAAGAAGCTATCCGGGAAGGGTTTGCGAAGCTGAAAGATCAGACAGATTTTCAGTCACTCTATGAAGCCGGACTTTCTCGTGCGATGGGTGACTGGCTATTAGGAATGAACGCCACCCGTCTTTACACCATTAAATACGGTCAAAATAAACAGGTACTCTCTATCGGTCGTGTACAGACACCGACTCTGGCACTGATTGTCAACCGTCAGTTGGAAATAGCCAATTTCGAACCCAAGCAATACTGGGAACTGAAAACCAACTATCGGGATACCACTTTTTCCGCACTTATCCGCAAAAGTGATGAAGAAATTGCTGCGGAAGAAGAAAAGAACGGTGGAAAAAAGAAAATAGATAATCCGGGTATCGACCCTATCGCTAACCGGGAAGAAGGCGAGGCATTGGTAGAACGCATAAAGGATCTTCCGTTTGTAGTCACTAGTGTTGGCAAGAAAGATGGGAGAGAGTTCGCCCCACGTTTGTTCGACTTGACTTCTCTTCAGGTAGAATGTAATAAGAAATTCGCTTATTCGGCTGATGAAACGCTGAAACTGATTCAGTCTCTTTATGAGAAGAAGGTAGCTACCTATCCGCGTGTTGATACTACTTTCTTGAGTGACGATATTTACCCGAAATGTCCTGCTATCCTGAAAGGACTCCGTGATTACGAAGTCTTGACAGCTCCGTTAGCCGGCACTACACTTCCTAAATCGAAAAAGGTATTTGACAACTCGAAAGTGACGGATCACCACGCCATTATCCCCACCGGAGTCTATGCTCAAAACCTGACGGATATGGAACGTCGTGTCTATGACTTGATAGCCCGTCGTTTTATAGCCGTATTCTATCCGGACTGTAAGATTTCTACTACTACCGTCATGGGAGAAGTGGATAAGATAGAATTCCGGGTGACCGGAAAACAAATCCTGGAACCGGGATGGCGTGTCGTGTTTGCCAAGGAAGTAAAAGACTCTACCGAAGAAAAAGAAGAAGAGGATGAAAATGTACTTCCTGCTTTTGTGAAGGGCGAAAGTGGTCCTCATATTCCCGACTTGAACGAGAAATGGACACAGCCGCCCAGACCTTATACCGAAGCAACACTGCTCCGTGCAATGGAAACAGCCGGAAAACTGGTGGATAATGATGAACTTCGTGATGCCTTGAAGGAGAATGGTATCGGCCGGCCGTCTACCCGTGCTGCCATCATTGAAACACTGTTCAAACGAAATTATATCCGTAAGGAGAGAAAGAACCTGATTGCCACCCCGACAGGAGTGGAGTTGGTGCAGCTCATTCACGAAGAATTATTGAAATCGGCGGAACTGACAGGTATTTGGGAAAAGAAGCTTCGCGAAATTGAAAAGAAGACATACGATGCCCGCCAGTTTCTCGAAGAACTGAAACAGATGGTTTCGGAAATCGTGATGAGCGTACTTTCTGATAATACGAATCGACGTATTACTATTCAGGATGCAGTAGCTGCAAAAGCCGAAGAGAAAGCAAAGAAAGAGCCTAAAAAGCGTGAACGAAAACCAAGTACACCGAAAGAAAAGAAACCAAAAGCGGAAAAAACGACGAACGAAGTGAAGGCTGATTTGCCCGGTTCTCCGGCTCCGGTGGCTACAATTGCTTCAACTCCTTCTGCAACAGGTGGGGTAGATGCTTTTGTTGGCCAACCCTGTCCACTTTGTGGTAAAGGAACTATCATTAAGGGGAAGACTGCTTACGGGTGTTCGGAATGGAGAAATGGATGTACTTTCCGGAAGAATTTCTAATCTGTATTGGAATAAATTAAATCCATTGGCAGTATGGTTATATTTCCTGCCTCACTATTGCTTTTCACTGATTAATTTTGTATCTTTAGTGATTTTTATTCTTTCGGAGATAGATAGTCACCTTATAGAATGACAAATATCACCTTATACAGGGCAGACGCATTAAAAATTATTTTCC
>NZ_QTMW01000039.1:0-55569 GCF_003604005.1 Bacteroides sp. OF03-11BH
AAACGTGAATTTTTTAAATATTAATGTAAACAAGGTATAGTTGCCTTTTTTTCATTACAAAAGTACTCAAAATGAGACACTAAGCATTTTTCTTGTTTTTTCTTGAAAAAAACTTTTCTCAAAACGCTTGCAGGTTTACAAAAAACAACTACCTTTGCACCCGCAATCGAGAGAGATGCAGATTAATAAATTGAAATTCTGGTGCGTTAGTTCAGTTGGTTAGAATACATGCCTGTCACGCATGGGGTCACGGGTTCGAGTCCCGTACGCACCGCTTCTTTCACTAAGAAGCAGAGAGAAATATAAATGAGTTAATCCAATTAAAATTTGGTGCGTTAGTTCAGTTGGTTAGAATACATGCCTGTCACGCATGGGGTCACGGGTTCGAGTCCCGTACGCACCGCGAAAGCAAATAGTAAATTAAAGCAAAGCTCTGAAATTCAAGAAATTCAGAGCTTTTTTCTTTTTCTTCACTTCATTTAAAACAGAGTTTAAGTAGGCGATAGATGTGCCCATTCAAACTCTACAATGATTTTTTAACCAATCATTTTATTCAAATGTAACATTCATCTTCAATTAAAGGTACCTATACTAAGCATCTGTTTATAATTGAACAGAGACTACAACTGCATGTGTAAAATAGGATATTCCTTACCTTCTCCGTCCAAATTCGACCTTTTATATATGTTAAAACCCATATATTCATAAAAACCGACAGCTTGAACATTTTGCTCATTCACATCAACTTTAGTTACTTGCAAATTATCTATGGCATAAGTTATTAATTTTTTTCCGATTCCTGCGCCTCGATACTTATTGTCAATAAATAACATTTCAAGATTTCCTTCTGCAATTCCCATAAATCCGATTAAGATTCCCTCTTGTTCAAATCCGAATAGATTAACATACTGAAAATATACCGGAAGTCGTTCCTTATAATATAGAAAATCTTCCTCTTTAAGAAAATCATGTGTACTCAATACTGCACTTTCCCAAATTTCCATCAAACGTGGATAATCCGTAACTTTAATTTTTCTAATCATACTTGTAATTGCAATTTAAAGCCGCAAAGTTCGTTACTTATACATTCAAAACACTGAACCCAAGTTAAAAAATACGTTTACGGATTCTGCTTAGTGCTTGCTGTGTGATACCCAAATAAGAAGCTATATCTTTTAATGGTATATAGTTTAATGTAATACCATATTCTTCCATCATCTGTAGATAATACTGTTCAGGAGAATATTTAATCAAGTCGATATTTCTTTTCAAAAGTTTATTCAACAATATAGCATTTAAATCTTCAAATACAGTTTTTACTTTAGGGATAGCGGTATATAGTTCATTTACTTGCTTCTTGTCTATTCGGTAAATAACACTATCTACAATTGTTTGCACATTAAATGCAGACCTAGTTTGTAATGTAAAAGATATGTTTGACATTGAAAATGTACCCTCTTTACAAAACCAGAAAGTTTGTTCTTCCCCGTTATGATTTAAAAGCCAACAACGTAATATTCCATCAAAAACGAAATAACTATACCTCTCTGTTTCTCCTTCCTTAATCAAAAATGTACCTTTACTAACTAATATTCGTTCAAAATATTGGTCGAATAACTTAAACTCCTCCCAATTAAAAATATTAGTACTAAAATTAAATTCTTTAAGTAGTTTTTCTAAAAGCATAATCTAAATATGATTCGTAATATACTTACTCATTTAATATATTCACTATTACTTCCGCCCTATTTAACTTCTCATATTTAGTGAATATATTTTCAGTAGCCATTTTTATATTACTCCTTTCGCCCAGTCTCCGGCCTGCTTGACACTTCCGTTCAACAATCGGCTTTCTCCCCATACGATTTTTGGATAAAGTTTCTTGAGTTGTTTTACACTATTAGTTATTGAGCTTCCTCCGGAAGTAGCAAATGGAATAACGGTTTTACCGGAGAAATCATATTTCTCAAGGAATGTATTGACCGGACGCGGACATAAATTCCACCATATCGGGTAACCAAGGAATATCACGTCGTAATCTTTCAGATTAAGCGCTTCTCCCCCCAATTCTGGACGTGAATTTTCAGTCGTCATTTCAATTGAACTACGGCTACTCTTGTTGTTCCAGTCGAGATCTGCCGAGGTATAGGCTGTAGCGGGAGTTATCTGATAAAGTTTGCCGCCAACCGTTTTTGCAATGGCATCGGCGGCTTTTTCTGTAGTTCCAGTACAAGAGAAATAGGCAACCAGGATTTTCTTATCGGACTGTACATTAGTATCCGCTGTCTGATTCTGCGCTTTTGATGAGCAGCTAAAGCAAAGGAGACTCATAAATATGAATATAATCTGTTTCATTTTATTTTGATTTTAAATATTTCTTATCATTAATTAGTTTAGACATTATCACGATGGAGTAACCCCACAGGCGTTTTCATTCTTCCATTACTTTGATAATTGCCCATATCGTCCATCAAACGATGTATTTCTTCTGTATTAAGCGCTTTGCGCGTCTTTACATATTCCTTAAAATTCCTCGGTAGTCATATTATTTCCTTTCAAAAGATAAAGCAGGATTAGCAAAAATCATCGTTTAGTCTGTTCGAGTTTGTTATACTCGTCATCTGTGACCGGCTCAAGCCACTCATTGGAAGTGTTTTCACCGGAAACTTCGAAAGCCAGATGAGCAAACCAACTGTCGGCAGCAGCTCCGTGCCAGTGTTTCACATTGGCAGGAATATGGATAACCGTACCAGGCAGAATCTCTACCGCCGGTTTACCTTCTTCCTGATACCAGCCTCGACCGGCTACACCGATAAGCATCTGTCCGCCACCTTTCGTTGCACGGTGAATATGCCAGTTATTGCGGCAACGTGGTTCAAAAGTAACGTTAGAGATATTCACCTGCTCGCGCGAAACCGGAGCAAGATAACTGTTACCAATAAAATACTGTGCATAGGCTGTATTGGGTTCGCCAATAGGGAAAATCATCTCACGCTGGAAAGCTGTTTTGGCATCCTCACCAACAATATCTTCAGACCATACTCCTTTTGCCAAATTGAACGCTGCCCACGCTTTCGGCCAACCTGCATAGAAACCTATATGAGTGATAATCTCTGCGATCTCCGTGCGGGTGATGCCGTTCTTCTTCGCCGACTGAAGATGATAAACGAGCGAATTGTCCGTGATTCCCATACTGATAAGGGAGGTAATGGTTACTAAACTGCGGTCACGCAGACCGAGTTTGTCAGTGCGGCTCCAAACTTCTCCAAAGAGAACATCGTCATTAAGTTCCGCAAACTTGGGGGCAAACGTTCCTAACTGGTCGCGTCCTGCCGTCTGTACTATCTTTTCTTGTGCCATAACATTGAGTGTTAAAATACTAAATACTGAAAATAAAAGGAGTTTATTCATAATCATTTCGTTTATTGAATGAAGTTATTAATGCAATTTGCGGGGTTAAGCGGCATTTGGTCAGAGAGTACGAGAGTCTTAACCATGTGCAGCGTTCCTTGCTTGTACTTTTGAAAATGCTCCGATGCAATATGAGATTTATAAGCCTCCTGACTCGCGTAAGTTTCAAGAATAGTTATCCTGCCAGGATTCTCTTTTTCGCTGACGGCATACATAGTCAGCACTCCCGGTTCAGTACGCAAGGAGACTTCACCCACTTCGGTCGCATATTTCATATATTCTTCAAGATACTCCGGATAAACCTCGATTTTCGATAGCCGCACAATACCGTCAGCCGCCATAGGTAATTTGGCGCACATACCAGGCTGCTGTTTTATATCCTTTTTCCCTGTCATACTGCATGATAACATAACGAATAAAGACAAAACACTTAGAATTGTTTTTATCATCATCTTCTATCTTTTCATTGTTAAACTTCTGATTGCAAATTTACTGCGATAAAACGAATGGAATTGTATATCAATTACGGATTTTTGTACCCAAATCCCCGATTCTGTAATAAAGCCGAATAAAAATCAGATATTAGAAGTAAAGTTATTCATCTGTTTTGAGACCGATAAGCTACTTTTCTCATCAGACTCTTGACAAATGACTTTTTATGTTGTATCTTTGAGAAAAGAAAAAGTATAAACAACATGAAAATAGAAAGAAATAATCATACATAAATCATAAATAACCTGGTATTTTACAATACCACTCCTATACGATATGGGGCAATAGTCGAATGATTATTGCCCCATTTTGTTTATAATTCAGCTTAAAATCTCTCGTCTGATCCTAGAACTGTTCTACAATAGTTTATAATAAACTCGAATACCGTTTTACTAAAACTATCAAAAAGTTTATTATAAACAGAATCCGGGTTTATTAAAAGCCACGTTACCTTTTGTCAAAAATAGAGTAAACAAGATTTCTAAGATTCACCATAAAAGATCTACTACAACCCAACAAGTAATATAAATACACAATTATTCATTTACGTCTTTTTTTACACGATCGTTTTCCTCCCTCACATTCCATCTTTCTTTTTTCCCAATTCGTTAATTAAATCAAAAACTTCAATTACGATTTGCCGTATCTACCATATTTTTACATACATTTGCATCTGACACAGATGTCAAACACGAGGTCTAATTTAAGATATTTGGTATATGAATGTATATAAAGTGGGTTTAGATATAGGCTCTACTACCACTAAGATGGTAGTATTGGATAAAGATGGAACTACAGTCTTGTTTTCCGGATACAAAAGGCATCAGGCAAAAATACAAGAATGTTTACTCGGATTTCTTTATCAAATAAAGGAACAGTTGGGTGATATTCCTTTATCTTTCCACATTACGGGCTCTGTTGGAATGGGAATTTCAGAGAAATGCTCTCTGCCGTTTGTGCAAGAGGTTGTAGCTGCAACAAACTATGTGTGCCGGGAGCATCCGCACACAGCCACTATGATCGATATTGGAGGAGAAGATGCGAAAGTTGTTTTCTTTCAGGACGGACAGGCTACAGACCTGCGCATGAATGGAAATTGCGCCGGCGGAACCGGGGCTTTCATTGACCAGATGGCTATTCTGCTTGGAGTCTCCATCGACGAATTGAATGAACTAGCACTTCGTTCCAATCAGGTATACTCTATCGCTTCACGCTGCGGAGTATTCTGCAAAACGGACATACAGAATCTGATAGCCAAAAATATATCTAAAGAAAATATAGCAGCTTCCATTTTCCATGCAGTAGCCGTACAGACCACTGTCACACTTGCACGCGGTTGCAATATCGTAGCTCCGGTATTACTCTGCGGTGGCCCATTGACTTTTATTCCGGCCCTTCGAAAAGCATTTGCCAACTATCTGAATCTGTCACAAGATACAGATTTCATATTACCGGAAAAAGGAAATCTGATCCCTGCCTGGGGAGCAGCATTGGCAGAGAACAATGAAGAAAGTATTCATCTCTCCAACCTGATACAGGTAATAGAAAACAAACTAAGTGTTACCTCACCTTTCCAGAGTGATCTTTCTCCTATATTCGACAGTGAGGAAGAATATCGGTCATGGAAAAAAGAAAAAGACCAGTATAAAATTCAATATGCCAGTCTGCGTCCCGGATTACAGGAAGCAACTATCGGCATAGACTCCGGCTCTACTACCACCAAAATCGTAGTACTCGACAACAATCATCGTATCCTTTACTCCTATTATCACGACAACAACGGAAACCCTATAAAAACAGTAGAGAACGGCTTGCAGAAACTATATGAAGAATGCCGGAGACGAGGAACTACCCTGCGCATAAAAGGAGGATGTTCTACCGGTTACGGAGAAGATCTGATAAAAGCGGCTTTCCACATGGATGCGGGAATCATTGAAACCATCGCTCATTATGCTGCTGCCAAACATATCAGCAAAGAAGTTTCTTTTATCCTGGATATTGGAGGGCAGGATATGAAAGCCATCTTTGTGAACGACGGAGTAATCAACAGAATCGAAATCAATGAAGCCTGTTCCTCCGGTTGCGGTTCTTTTATCAGCACATTTGCGCAATCGCTGGATTACAGTGTGGAGGACTTTGCCAAAGCAGCTTGTTTTTCGCAAGCACCATGTGATCTGGGTACACGTTGCACAGTCTTCATGAACTCCAAAGTAAAACAGGTACTTCGGGAAGGAGCGTCCGTAGCGGATATAGCTGCCGGATTATCTTATTCCGTTGTTAAAAACTGCCTGTATAAGGTTCTGCAATTAAAAGACACGGAGATACTTGGCGACCATATTGTCGTGCAGGGAGGAACCATGCGTAATGATTCCATCGTACGAAGTCTGGAAAAGCTGACCGGGAAACAAACCTTCCGCAGTAACTGTCCTGAATTGATGGGTGCTCTTGGTTGTGCCCTATATGCCAAACAAATCGAAAATGCCCGGGTGACGGAGCTGAACGAGATGCTCCAATGGGCGCAATATACTTCCAAGCAACTTCAATGCCGGGGGTGCGAGAACCAGTGCGCCATTATGCGATATACGTTCAACAATGACAACCATTACTTCTCCGGCAACCGATGTGAAAAGGTATTTTCCAATAAAGGAAGCCATGCGGACAAAGGCATCAATACGTATGATAAAAAGCTGGAATTATTATTCGACCGGAGCGCAGACATTCCACAACCCCTATTTACCATAGGCATTCCACGTATTCTGAATATGTATGAGGAATACCCTTTCTGGCATACCTTATTTACTGCTTGCGGCATTCAGGTACAGTTGTCGGCCCCCTCTACATTCAGCAAATACGAGACTGCTGCCGGCATGGTGATGTCTGATAACATCTGCTTCCCTGCCAAACTTGTGCACAGTCATATCCGTAACCTGACACTGCAAAACGTCAACCGGATATTTATGCCGTTCGTTGTTTTCGAGAAAAAGGATAAGCAACAGCAAAACAGCTATAATTGCCCCATCGTTTCCGGTTATTCGGAAGTCATCAAAAGTGTACAGGAAGAGAATATACCGATAGATGCTCCGACTATCACCTTCAAAGATGAAGCATTGCTGTATAAACAATGCTATGAATATCTGAAATCTTTGGGTATCAGGGATGAGGTATGCAAAAATGCCTTCTCACGCGCATTACAGGAACAATATGCTTTCGAAGAAAAAATTGCTGCCTATAATCAGGAAGTTCTGAACGAGGGACGGGAAAAACACAAACTGATTATCTTACTCGCCGGACGCCCTTACCATAGCGATCCACTGATACAGCACAAGGTTTCGGACATGATTGCTGCGATGGGAGTTTATGTGATAACTGATGATATTGTCCGCCAGCAGGAGATTTCATTGGAAAAGACTCATTACCTCTCTCAATGGGCATTTACCAACCGTATTCTGAAAGCAACCAAGTGGGCGGCAATGCAAGAGGGTGACATACAATATATGCAGATGACTTCTTTTGGCTGCGGTCCGGATGCTTTCCTTATAGATGAAGTACGTAACTTGCTGAAACGATACGGCAAGAATCTTACTTTGCTCAAGATAGACGATGTTAATAATATCGGCTCCATCAAATTACGAGTCCGCTCGTTGGTGGAAAGCTTGAATTTCAGTTTGAAACATTCTCAAGCGAAAGATCCCGAGCCATTTGTTTCAACTGCTCCTTTCACCAAGAAAGACAAAAAGAAGAAAATCCTCGCTCCATTCTTTACGCCTTTCATTTCACCACTCATTCCATCCATCATGAAAGTGGCCGGATATGAAATGGAAACGTTACCGTTGAGCGACACCGCATCTTGCGACTGGGGATTGAAATACTCCAATAATGAGGTATGTTATCCGGCAACATTGATTGTCGGCGACATAGTAAAAGCCTTTAAAAGCGGACGTTATGATCCTGCCAATACGTGCGTTGCCATCACACAAACCGGTGGACAATGTCGTGCCAGCAACTATATTTCACTGATAAAAAAGGCATTGATTGAGAATGGATACACCAATACACCGGTGGTATCACTTGCTTTCGGCAGTGGTATTGAAAATGAGCAATCCGGTTTTAAAGTAAACTGGCTCAAGGTTTTGCCAATCATACTTGCGTCTGTGTTATACAGTGATTGTATCGCTAAATTCTATTATGCAGCCGTCGTTCGTGAGAAAGAACGGGGACAGGCCGCCCGTCTGCGCGATCTTTATCTGGATACAGCACAGCCCATCATCCAGAAAAATAAACCGGAGGACTTGTTGAGTTACTTATATCTCGCTGCCAGAGACTTCAACAAAATCTGTGAACAGAGATCCTGTCACAAAGTAGGTATTGTTGGAGAAATATTCCTGAAGTTCAACCCTTTTGCTCAAAAGGACGTCACCTCATGGCTCATCAACCAGAAGATCGAAGTGATTCCGCCACTGATAAGTGATTTCTTCATGCAGGGATTTGTCAACCTGAAAGTGAGACAGAACCAACACTTGCAGCGAAAACTCACTCCCGACTTTGTTATCGACTGGTTATACAAGAAAGTCCAGAAGCAGATTAATAAAGTGAATGAAATCGGCAAAAATTTCAATTACTTCACGCCGTTCGAATCAATCTTTGAAAAGGCAGAAAAAGCTAAACAAGTCATCTCCCCGGGCACCCAGTTTGGAGAGGGTTGGCTGATATCCGGTGAAATACTATCCTTTGCTTCCCAAGGAGTCAATCATGTCATTAGCTTGCAACCTTTCGGATGCATTGCCAATCACATTGTAGAAAAAGGAATAGAAAAACGTATAAAATCGCTGTGCCCTCAAATGAATATACTATCTTTAGACTTTGACAGTAGCGTCAGCGATGTGAACATAACAAACAGATTATTACTTTTTATTGACAACATAAACAACTAAAATTATGGCTACAACGGAACATAGCGATTTAGAGCAGCAAATAATAAAAACTGCCCAACAACTTTTTATAGAAAAAGGATTTGTGGAGACCAGCATGAGTGATATTGCTGCAACGGTAGGAATCAACCGGCCCACTTTACATTATTATTTCAGAACCAAAGATAAGATGTTCAAAGCCGTGTTCGGCTCGATAGTCATGTCTTTAATGCCGAAAATACAGGATATAGTAAAACAGGATATCCCATTTATGGAGCGACTAAGCATGATTCTGGATGAGTATATTGAGCTTTTCACAAGTAATCCCTGTCTTCCCAGATTCATTTGCGGAGAAATACAGCGTGATGTAAACCACTTGCTTGCCACTGCAAAAGAACTTCAGTTCGGAGATGCTTTATCCCAAGTGAAAGACAGTATACTGACAGCAATGGAAGACGGTAAACTTAAAAAGGTTCCGATACATATTGTATTTCTGACTGTCTACAGCCTATTGAGCTATCCATTTCTTGCCAAGAACCTGATAGTATCTTTATTCTTGGAAGATGAAGCCGCTTTTGCTGACTTCCTGCAAGAATGGAAACAAAACATCATCAACCAATTGCAGAACTTATTGTGTTATGAGGAATAGTATAGATACTATATAAGGAGGTGTGTCATAATGAATAATAAAACGCAGATTAACGCAAATTATCGCAGATTATTCCAATTATATTGATATATTAATCAACGACTTATAAAATTATTTCTGCGATAATTTGCGTTAATCTGCGTTTTGACACACTCCGTTATTACCATTCCAATCACCCCATCTTGCACCTTATTCGACCACAAAATCTTCCGATTTAAAATTACTATAGAAACGTCCTGAAATAGCAGTAAACTTCAATACACAGTAATCGGGATCCGTCACTCCCTCCGGATAATACATGGTATCTCCCTCCTGCCAGATCATCTCTTTACTGGCACTATCCGTCAAGACATCCATCGTACCGCGTAGCATGACACCTCTAAAGAATCTCGTATCACAGAAGTAGATACACGCATGGTTGTTCTCACGGTATTGCGCCACACGCATGGACGAAGTATTTGTTGTCAGATAAATAGTTTTTATCCCCTTTCTTTTTCTGGGTTGCAGCATTGCTTTGATGGTAGGAAATCCTTCACCGTCTATCGAACCGATAAAAGCTGTTTTCAGCTTATCAATCATGTTGCCTACTGTTTTTTCCGCGTCTCTCATCATTTTACTTTTTATTATTGGTTTATTATCTGATGCGAAAGTAGAGAAATGCCAGGAAAGCAATGCAATAAAAAGAAAGGTAGAAATAGCACTTTTTACGGTTTGTGTACTTTACGATACAATAACGGAGTTTCTCTCGTATGCTGCCGGAAGCTACGGATAAAATAAGAAACCGTTGAAAAACAGAGTTCAAATGCAATATCAGCTATAGGAAAGTCCGTATAAACAAGCAGCCTCTTAGCCTCTTCCATCACCTTGCTCTGAATATATTGTTTTGCGCTGATTCCCATGGTCGAGGTTATCATCTCATTCAGATAATTAGGAGTAATGCAGAGCTTATCCGCATAATATTGAACCGAATGTTGCTCTTTTGCATGTGTAGCAACCAAATTCATGAATTTACTTACATGATTATTGGAAACTTCCCTACTTCTGCCCTCCTCTATCGAAGTCATTTTAAGGTAAGCACGGTCCAGCAACATCAGGACTTCATAAAGCAATGCTCTCAAAACGTGTACATCGCCCTGTTGATACGAATCAATCTCCATCTTTATATCATGCAAGGTTTCAAGTATGCGTGTATAAAGCTCATCAGACAAATGTAGTAGCGATGAAGAACTTTCTATCTGAAAAAACGAAAGATGCTGTACAAACAAAGAATCTTTAAAGAGGAAAGACAAAAATTCTTCTTCGAAAATCAGAGCATACCCATTGGTGATATGATGAGTATCCCAGTTCCGGATTTCCCCCGGTTTAGAGAAAAGAACGTCACGAGGAATTGCTTCATAGGTTTGGTTATCGACTGAAAAAGCTCCCTTACCTTCTGTTATAAAAGTAATATCATAATAATTTAGAGTGTGGACAGCACTTTTAGCCAGGAACTTCTTCACATACTTCAGTTCTACTACATCGACCAAAAGTTCACTCCCATACTTATGCTTATAAAAAGTATATCGAGGTATTGAGTTTTTCATTCAGAATACAAAAATAGTATTCCTTACCAAATAATCCAAAGACTTTTCAAATTCGATTCGATTGAATAAGCCATGAACCATCTGATAAGGAATACATAGAAAAATATGTCTAGGTTATATTTCCTATTTAGAACTTCCGGCCAGATATCCCAAACTGGTCACATCTGCCCCAAGTAATGATTAATGTGCTTCAATGGCACCCTGTACAGAATATCCGGAATTTCCGCCAATAAAGAGAGGTACCTTTCCCTTACTGTCAGCTTGCGGGCATTCATATCCTCTTCCTCTTTAAAGTAAAACTGATACTCCATCAGTTGACGGACCAGATTCGCAAATGAAATTGAAGATGCACACAACTCTTCAATCTCCTCTTCACTGATGTAATAAGCAGCACATTTCGTCAGTGTCTTGATAGAATACTGACTTGAATTATAGCATAACACAGCATCACCCGCAGAGAAAAACCGATTGGTTCTCTCTTCTCCTTCATGAGTGGTATATGTATGCAAAATACCGGAAACAATAATGTACAAGCTCTGTTCTGGCAATGTGGCAGAAGCAATCGTTTCTCCTTTATCCAGATACACCATTTCCATTCGAGCCAACAGCTCTTTCACTTCTCTTTCATCCACCTGATACTCAAAACAGAGTTTCTTCAAATAAGCTTCCATACAAAATAGATTTTAGTTAATATATGTCACTTAAAAACACCTAATTCGACATAGCAGGCATCATTGTGCCTCTCAAATATAATTTCCTTTGGGTATATCGTAAATACCAGATACAAATCAATAATGAAACGACCGTTGAAATGGGTGGAGCAAATCCCATGATAAACAGCGACGAGCTATCTATCTGGCTGAACCAGTATGACAACGGTATACGGAACAGGAAAGTGGCTATCAGACTGTGAATCATCGGGAATAACGAGTTTCCTTGTCCGCTGAAATAAGAATTAATGCAGAACACGAAACTAACCACGATGCAGTCGATGCTATACCCTCGCAAATAATCTGCCGCCATTGCCACCACAGCAGCATCTTTCGTAAAGAAAGCAGTAAGAGTCTCCGGCAGGAATTGCGAATACACGCAAACCGACACACCAAAAACAAGAGCAATCCCAATCCCCGAAGCCAGACATTTATTCATTCTCTTGATAAGTCCCGCTCCATAATTCTGTGCAGTCATGGTTGCCACAGCCGATGATATAGCCATCGGAGGCAGCATAGCAAACACGATGATTTTCTCAACAACACCCAAAGAAGCAGATGCAATGACTCCCATCTGATTGACAATGACAGTGATAATCAGAAAAGAAACATTGATTAAAGCATCCTGCAAAGCAATAGGTGCTCCCAACACCAAGATCTTTTTAGACAGATTCCGGTTCAATCGAATATCTTTCCGTGAAAAGTCAAAATGGAATCCGTGCCGGTATAAGAACCAGAGCGCTATTCCAAAGCTGACTCCTTGTGCAGTTACAGTAGCGATAGCCGCTCCCGTAGCCCCCCAATGGAAATAACCGACCAATATAAAATCGAGCACTATATTTATCACACATGCCAGCCCAACAAAATAAAGTGGTGTTTTAGAATCACCCAGTCCACGCAAAATACCACATACAACATTATATCCCACTATAAACAGAATACCCAGAGAGCATACCAAAATATAGCTTTTCGTATCTGCCATAGCTTCTACGGGAGTATGCATCAGTTCTGCTATCCGACCATGAAAAAGTACCATGACCAAAGTTAGCACTACGCCGGTTATTGAAAACAACCATACGGAAGATCCGATAGTAAAAGCTACTTTCCGATTGTCTTTGGCTCCGGTAGCAATAGCAATCAGCACTGTTGTCCCGGTAGTAATACCCAGAATAATACCTGTTATTGTCTGCATCACCTGACTACCAATAGCTACGGCTGCCACACTTGCCGAATCATCATATTGTCCGACAACGAAAAGGTCAGCCCCGCCATAAAGTGCCTGAAGTACATTAGCAATTAAAAAAGGTACTGCAAACTGCAACAATACCTTCGGTACGCTTCCTTGTGTCAAATCTAACTCTTTCATAGTTTCTTCGATACTTTTCCTCTTTATCTTATTTTGTTACAACATAAAAAAAGTGCCGGACAAGCGAATGATTTGCACCATTCATCTTATCCAGCACTATAATTATTATTATAGCACCCTCCGATGAGGATTTTTATGCCTGTCCCTATTTCAGGGCTGCAAATATGGGCTTTGTTTTCATAATTACCAAATTTTAACCGGTTTTTATTTTCTTATGGAGATGTAACTAGCTATATATCAACTATTATCAGACGAGGTTTGATCTATAGGATCTCCGTTAGAAAAACGAAAGAAAGCTGCCAACCGATCCGGATTCAGCGTATAACGTGCGCGTTCTTTTAATAAGGGTTCCGCATTCATTACGGCACAAGAATGAGAAACCACGGACATCATCGGCCAGTCCTTTAACGAATTTCCTACAACTAAAGTGTGTTCAGAAGCTAAACCCAAAGCCTTACATAACTGAAGCACCCCCTCTTTTTTACTCGCTTCAGGATGAATGACTGTTATCAGCGGAGCTTTATGAAAGACCTGGCAGGGATTTTCTTTCAACCGGGTAAGAATAGATTCTCTCTGTTCTTTATCACGTACCAATATACTATACTTGTAAACCACTCCTTCATAACTATGAATAGTAACTTTTGACGATTCTCCATATATCTCCGGATATACTTTCACCGGCAAACACTTAATCTGCCGCGAATAAGATAATAAACCTCCATCTGCAAACACTCCTCCCCTGAATAAATCGAAAAGAGCCTTTCCCAGCTTTTTCTTCGCCTGCTCCATCGACAGAGAAGTGGCAAGATATAAGGAAACGGACTGTGCCATATATCGCAAAGCGTTAGCATAACTTTCAGGAACTTTTCCCTGTGAATCAGTCAGTGTTCCATCCACATCGAAGAAAACAGTCGTAATAAGTGGCTTGTCAGGTATTCGCCAGAACGCCTCTTCTCCCATGATTCGATGTAAAGGGTGATTGTTCAGGTTACTAAACGCAATATAACAATCACAAACCTTCCTCTCGCAAGATAGCGGCACAACAGCTCCATCACCTTGATAAAAATTACCAATCTTCACCCGGCTTCGGGGACAAACATACATATCCCCTTTCCAATCGATAAAACAATTATTCCTTCCTCCTGCGCAAACTTCCCATTGTGCCGGAGCATTCTTCAAGTCATACTCGAAAAGATTATCCAGTTGACTGAAAAACTGAATATCTTCCTGACTTAATGGTGTCCTTAACCCTTGCATAGCATTAATGAATAAATAAATATCCGGCAAAAGAGTATTCCGTAAATCATTGAGTACGGCCTTTGCAGAGGGATTTCCTACCGCTCCGACACATACCTGTATTCCCGCATGATGGAGTATATGAATCTGATGTGCAAATTTCTCTACCGAAGTCATCTCTGGATGAAAACTGGCCCAGAGCCTTATCTTACTTATCATAGTGGGAGTCACACGAATCTCATCAAGCCAGTGTTTAGCCGGAAAAGAAAGGTTAGTCTGACAGGAAATTCCAGCCACCTGTGGCAATGCTGCCAAATGCATCATTCCTTTCCGATAATAACGATGGATCAATGCTTCACCGTAAGGAATAATAAATAACTGCAACGGCTCCCCTTTCCATTGTTCAATAGCTGCTATAAAACGATTCCATGCCTGTTCATCCTGGGTCGTATCTGCCAGATGCGACTTCTTGCCGAAAGGGCAATAAGAACAGGTATAGTTGCAACTATTCAATTTGCCGCGATAATATATACGCCTGAAGGAAAGTAAAGAGCCTTCGTTTTCCATTTCTATTTCGTTCAATAAGAATAAGTTTCCATCAGTTCTCTTATTTCAGGAGTAATGAACAACTGACCAATATAATCGGAGTATGCCATTCCTTCGGAAGTCAGACAAACACGACCGTTATCCGTATTTTCTATCCATTGCCGTTCAGCTAACTGTCGGAACAACGTCACATTATCCGGTGATTCTCCAAAGCGACGCTTATATTCGGTCTTGTCAAGCCCCATATAATACATCAGATTCTTAATGATAAAACGTTGCCGCCGTTCTTCCTGCGAAAGAATAAATCCATTACGAGCCACTGTAAAATCAGTAGTGCCCATATAATCATCTATCTCTCCGGCAATACAACGCTGGCAAACAGTATACCGGGTGGCATAATGCAAATTACCCAGGTAACTGCGTCCCCCGGAGCCACACGACAGCATCACTTCATCCCCACATGAGATTTCCGCATCAGTAGACGGATGATGAATAAAACGTCGCATCGAAGTTTGTAGAAAACCTCTGTCTTTCAACAAATCACAAGCGGCACAATACATCTGAAAACAGACATCGTCGGATTCCCGCTCCGTGATAGCCGTTCCCGGTCGTACATATAGCGGATAGATAAAGAGTTCGTTAGGCTGAAACAGAAGAGCCTGTTCCAATGAATAAAGAAAACTGGCTACAGTTTGTCCTTTGATTCCGTAAATCAAATCAATATTAAAAAATGGGAATTGCCTCTTCCGGATAGCCTCCAGCGCCTGATTAATCATGTCTTGCCGGGGACGTCTTTTCAAAGCTGTTAATTCTTCGTCAAGGAAACTCTGTACGCCAATACTCACACGAGCTACTCCTGCTTGCTTCAACAAGTCCAAACGGGTAGGATCGGCATATTCCGGCGATGTTTCTACGGAAGTAAAGGTATGTGAAGGATGCACTCCGAATAAGGCAGCCGTATCCAATAGGTATTCCAGTTGAGGAACAGTGAGGAGCAACGGTGTGCCTCCTCCAATGGCGAAACTATCAAATGCCAGTCCGGTAGTGAGTGGAGACAACTGTTGCGCCTGCTTGTGAAGAGTTTCCAAATAAGTTGCGATATAATCCGCACGATTTGTTTGCAGAGAAAACAGGTTGCAATATCCACATTTATGACTACAAAAAGGAATATGGAAATAAAGCGATGCTTTCTGTCCTTCCACCTGTTTCAGGTAAGGAACCAGCGAAACCGGGGACGGAAAAGAACGATAAGCAGTTTTATGTGGATAACTATACATATAGTCTACATATCGTGGTAGCGGTTGATTCATTTTTTCGTTAAAATAAAGTGTTTGTAAGGGACTGTATAAACCGTTTCGTGGGATATGCAATGATATTCATATCCATCCTCTCCATAGCAAGTGCCATGATCGGAAAGAGCAATCACCAGCGTATTTCCCCGCTTCTGAAAGGCCTGAAATAAACGGGGTAGCTGACTGTCGACATATTGCAGCGCGGCAGCGTGTGATTCCTTATCATCCTTCATCTTGCCTTCCACATAATGACAGTTCGGATAATGAATAGCAGAAAAATTGATATACATAAAAATCCGTTTGTCCTCCGGATAGTTTTCGAGTTTCTTCAATGCAAAATCAATTTGTTTTTCAGTACTATCGGGTGCCGTGCATCCAAAGGTCGGCAGCCAATAACTTTTAGTAAAGTAACCGGGAAACACACGCCCCAGTTCATTACGCTTGCTGAAGAAGTTCACCCCTCCTATACAAATCGTTTCATAACCTACATTGGCAAGGCTTTGCACAAAAGTTGCTTCCGTAAACGGATAACTTCCCGCAGGCGGAATACGTCCCGTACCAGCTTGCACAGGGAAAAACAACCACTTACGGCTGCGTAGCGAATGAGGTTCCGCCGGAGAAGGCAGAAATCCTGCAAAGATGGCAAAATGAGACGGGTAAGTAAAATTTCCCGGCGCATGTCTTTTTTCCCATTCTCCTCCGTGACTGTTCAGTACCGGTGTTCTTCCTGCCTCTTCTTCCTCCTTGCTGACATCATAACGCAAGGTATCAAAGCAAAGCATCAATATATCATGAGTACCCACCACCTGATTCATATCCAGATCCGGATTTTGGGTCTGTTCGCCAGCCGGCAGTTCATCTATTTGCATGGTTATATCTCTTTTTTATGTTTTTTATCTGTTGAATATAAATAGAATTATGAGCAAACATATCCTGATACACATGATCTCCCTGTCCGTTGACTTCTATTATATAAGGAATATCTGTTCCTCTCTCTATCAGTACATCCACTCCGGCATATTGCAAATCCAAAGATTGAACCGCTTCCTGACACTGAAAATAGATTTGTTGCCGCACTACTTCCGGCAAAGACAATTCGTTCCACCAATGTGCCTTATTGTTCAGATGCAGATTGGTTATGCTTCCTTTACTGCATCTCACAACGATATAATCAATTTCAGATTCCCGACACACTACACGAAGATCATAATTCTCTCCCTGCAACTGCTCTTTAGGAATCCATTCTTCTAAAATAGCTTCTGTTTGCATCACAGCTTCCGCCAACGGGATCATCTCTTTTTCCGTACTCAAACGGTTGATACGTTTAGTGTTATGAATGACTCCATCCACTTGTTGCAAGGTAGTATAGACTACCCATTTATTCCGGTTGGGTTGATAGCGAACAGCCATAATACCTCCCGCCCCCGAACCGTAACGGGGTTTCAAAAAGCATCCTCTACCGCAATCGGCAAGAAGCTCTCTCAACTCATCAAAAGAACGGGGAGAAGGTAACATCGGAGTCACTTTCAACCCTCTGTCCATCAACACTTGTTTAGTTTCCTTTTTATCAAGAGCACGTAATAAAGCATGGGGAGTATTCAAAAAGCACACGTCATCAGATAACCTCATCTCGCCTAAACGTTGCAGTGTCTCCTTATATGCCTGATTCAACAGCGCATATTTCAGGAAATTCGTTTCATCGCTTACACAAGGTTCCAGTTTGATAACTGCCTGCCGTAGTTGCGGCAAGCAGTTAAAAAGTTCCCCGTAAGTCATAAAACGAACTTCCACCTGCAAGTGTTTGCCTGCTTCAATAAAGTATTCTATACGTTTGGACAGAGAGTTGCTGACAACGATTATCTGCATCTCCTATTCTGTAATCATCGGGTAATACCACAATTCACCATCATATTCATCTGCCTCTTCAGTTTCAGCAATATCTATTTTCATAGGGAGACTCTGCAACTGTTTCTTCATCTCCTTGCTCAAATAATTATAGCGCATATTGATAAACTTCAAATGAGCGATCTTATCCATATTATCCAGCAATAATTGGGCACCTTCATCTTTGAGAGTACCAGCCGAAACATCCATTGTTTCAAGTTGGGGAAGAATATCCGACTCCAGGAACATTTCTACAATCTTGTCCTGTTCTTCAGAGTTGACGATCCCCAGATAAGTCAGCTTCGGGAAACGTTCTTTGGAGAACAACGGACGGAATATCTCAATATCAGCTTCAAATCCATAATCTTCCACACCAACATATAGAATCAGTTTTTCCAGATTGGGGAAATCAGAACCAAGAATATCTTCTACCACTTCGGTAGGCAGGCCACCACTGATAATTTCGAGTGACCGCAACTCCGGCCGTGAAGTCTTTCCCAAACGCAGATTATTGGTTCCTTTGATTTTCAGATCTTTCAATTTAGGCATGGCATCGAGCAGCGGACTAATATCAGCTTGTTCAATCCATGAAATCTCCTGTTCTTCCTGCTCAATATCTCCCCAGAACAAGCCTTCTATTTGTGCGAACTTCTCCTTATTTTCAATCATTCCCTGCAATAAGGCAGAACAGTCGCCACCCTCATAATCCCAACAACCGATTGTTATTTGTTTATATTCAGAGAGATGTTTATCTTTCAATATCTTATCCAGAAGATTCACATTGTTTTCATACTCATCATAACTCAAAGTATATTTCTTGGCTTCCACTTTCATTTCACGTGCAGTTTCTTCAGCAGTTTCTACATACCCTTTTTTGGTCTTTTCCGCAATCAGTTTGCTGGCTGCTTTTTCAGCTTCTTCAGTCGTTGCGTAGTTTTTCACTTGTGTTTGTCCGTCGGTCCCCAACTTACCATAATTTACAGTAACATCTGTTCCGACTACCTCTATGCTCCAGAATTTCTGCGATTTAAAATCTTGAAAAACGAATACTCTCTTCATAATACAGTTTTTAATGGTTGATATTTGCACACTCAACACAGAACGCGCATGAACAATACCTGCAAAAATAACCATTTTATGTAATGTACAAAGAAATCTGTTTACTAAACTTTCAGAGTATTCAAAAATACAACCCAAGATATGCAACAAAGGCTGCCTTTTGGGGCAGCCTTCATTATTCTATTTCTGTAATATATCAGTTTAATCTTCAATAGTACATATACTTACACGGTTCCAATCCGGTTCAGTAAACATATCGCCTACACCCTGACCTTCAGCAGTGATACGAGATGCACTGATTTTATACTTGTTGACCAAGATCGTTTTTACAGCTTCTGCACGTGCTGCGGCAATTCTGGCATTCACTTCAACACTACCTTCCGGAGAAGCGTATCCCTTAATAACCACTTTAGAATCAGCATATTTCTTCAGGTAAGAAGCTACACGTTCCACATTAGGAAGTTGTGAAGCGTCAACTGACGATTTACCTTGTCTGAAAGTAATGATAGATTCGGGTACACGGGCGGTTTTCACTACAGTCTCCACCGGAACCACTTTTGTGCGGCATGCTTCAAGTTCTTCCTGCAATCCGTTGATACGTTGGTTTGCATTGCTGATCTCACCATCTTTGTTGTTTACATCTGCACGAAGTGCATTGATTGAAGAGTTCAGTCCGTCAATTTCGGCTTGATTATATACTCTCACTTTGGCAAAATGATGTGTTCCGTTACTTGTCTTAAAGTGATATGTCAATCCGGCTGTCAACTCAAAACCTGCGTTATTAGCATTGAAACGGCTCTTTGTTTCAGGGTAAGTACCTTGCATATCATACACAATGGCAGGTTTGATTCCTAATGTCCATGCTTTACTTTCACCCAAGTTGAAATTGAAATTCAATCCCAAACGCGTAGACCAGGAGTTCTGATCGCCATCGCCATTCACATAATAATGTAACCAACCCATTCCGGCCACAGCTTCCACTTCAAACAAACGAGGTTCGCCCGTGTAACTTGCAAATAGATTCATCAAATTGACTTTACCCAATACGCTGACATCCGAAGCATCGAAAGCCGTTTTACTGGATGTGGTATTGATATATCCCATTCCTTGGAATCCCAAACCGAAGATAGGAGTTAATTGCTTTGAGACTCCCACTCCAAAAGTGGGACGCATACCTTTAAAGAAAGCACTGTGAGTAAGGGGAGTAACTCCACCGGCATTTACTCCGACAGACCAATTATCTGTAAGTTTGGTACCTTCTACAACTGATTGGGCATTTGCTACTGTAAAGCCACCCAATATAAAAGCTAATAAAATAATAGATTTTCTCATATTCATAAGTTTTAAATGTAATGTTTTATCTGCTAAATCATTAGAAATGTATTGTTTGTTCATGTCTAACTTTCTAGTTCATTTTTTAATTCGTTATTCACTTTAAACAACATATCATATCAAAAATTAGTTCGCAAGCCATGAGCTCTATTAACATCTATTATGCTTTCGAAAAATCTAAAATATGGAAACATCAATGCAAACGCCTCATTCCCTGAAGAGAAAGGGATCCCAACATCGCTAACCATTATGCATCTTGTTTCATTATTCTACACTTTCATTCATCCATCAGGCAGGAAATACATAAACCGGACTCTACTAAAATACGAAGAATAGAACATAAACGGAAAGTTATCAGGTTGTTAATGCCATATATCGTTCTGATAAAGAGCGAATATTTTTCTTCCTTTTCAATTGGAATCTTGATTTAATTTCTAACTTTGCCGCCAACATCGGTTTCCGGAATGGCATTATCACCAGACGGAATTAAAAGGGAATCCAGTGAAAATCCGGAACTATCCCCGTAGCTGTAAGTTTTATCTCTCTCATAAAAAAGAGAAATGTTATGGCATTCATTTGCCACTGATTCATGAAACGGATCGGGAAGGCGCCACAACAAAAACAAGTCAGAAGACCTGCCGATAAAATTTCCGTTATTCCAGGCTTTCGGGTGAAAGGCAATAGAACGAATCGTACAGGTCCATTTTATTACAAGTCTCCAGAAATTGTCGTGCATGAATAACTATGTAGGCACTAAATCTATTTTGTTAATTCTTAAAATATAGGTATGATTAGTTCGGAGATATTCATTATCAAAAGAGACGGAAAAAAAGAAGCTTTTTCCCTCGACAAAATCAAAAATGCCATATCCAAGGCATTTTTATCAGTAGGTAGTTTTGCTACGCAAGATGTGATAACCAATGTGTTAAGCCGTGTCAGTATCAGTGACGGAACAAACGTAGAGGAAATCCAAAACCAGGTGGAAGTCGCCTTGATGGCAGAACATTATTACAGCGTGGCCAAAGCGTATATGCTGTATCGTCAAAAACATTTGGAAGACCGTGAAGTCAGAGACAAACTTAAATTCCTCATGGATTATTGCGATGCTTCCAACCCTGCCAGCGGTAGCAAGTACGATGCCAACGCCAATGTGGAAAACAAGAATATCGCCACGCTGATAGGAGAACTGCCCAAATCCAATTTCATCCGCCTCAACCGCCGCCTGCTGACAGACCGTTTGAGGGATATGTATGGTAAAGAGGCTTCCGACCGTTATTTGGAACTCCTGAATCATCACTTCATCTACAAAAATGATGAAACCAATCTGGCAAACTACTGTGCCAGTATTACTATGTATCCCTGGCTGATAGCAGGAACAACAGCAGTAGGAGGCAATTCTACCGCCCCGACCAATCTGAAATCCTTCTGCGGAGGATTTATCAACATGGTATTTATCGTATCCAGTATGCTAAGCGGCGCATGTGCCACTCCTGAATTCCTGATGTACATGAACTATTTCATAGGTTTGGAATACGGACAGGACTATTATAAACACCCTGATAAACTGGCAGACTTGTCTCTGAAACAAAGATCGATCGATAAAATCATCACAGACTGTTTCGAGCAAATCGTATATTCCATCAACCAGCCTACGGGTGCCCGCAATTTCCAAGCAGTTTTCTGGAATGTGGCTTATTATGACAAGTATTATTTCAATAGCCTTTTCGAGCACTTTGTTTTCCCCGACGGAAGCAAACCCGACTGGGGTTCGCTTAGCTGGTTGCAGAAGCGTTTTATGAAATGGTTTAATGAGGAGCGTACACGCACCGTTCTGACATTCCCTGTAGAGACAATGGCACTCCTGACCAAAGACGGCGATGTACTGGATAAGGAATATGGCGACTTCACCGCTGAAATGTATGCCGAAGGACATTCATTCTTCACCTATATGAGTGACAATGCCGACTCTTTGAGTAGCTGCTGCCGTCTGCGTAATGAAATACAGGACAATGGCTTTAGCTATACATTGGGAGCCGGAGGAGTCTCTACCGGTTCGAAGAGCGTGTTGACCATCAATCTGAACCGTTGTATACAGCATGCTGTAAAATCAGGTATTCTCTACCCTTTCTTCCTGGAAGAAGTAGTAGACTTGGTTCACAAAGTACAGCTTGCCTATAATGAGAACCTGAAATTATTGCAGGCAAAGGGTATGTTACCTTTGTTTGATGCGGGTTATATCAATATGAGCCGCCAATATCTGACTATCGGCGTGAACGGACTGGTGGAAGCAGCCCAATTTATGGGAATCGACATCAACGACAATCCGAAATACGAGGCTTTTGTGCAGGAGATTCTCGGCATGATTGAGAAATACAATAAGAAATATCGTACCAAAGAAGTACTTTTCAACTGCGAAATGATTCCTGCCGAAAATGTGGGTGTGAAACACGCGAAATGGGACAAGGAAGCCGGATTCCAGACTTACCGCGAATGTTACAACAGCTATTTCTATATTGTAGAAGACAAATCGCTGAACATTGTCGATAAATTCCGCCTGCACGGGCATCGTTATATCGAGCATCTGACGGGTGGTTCGGCTTTGCACATGAATCTGGAAGAGCATCTTAGCAAAGAGCAATACCGGCAGTTGCTTCGTGTTGCCGCTACCGAAGGTTGCAACTACTTCACATTCAATATTCCGAATACAGTATGTAACAAATGCCATCATATCGACAAACGATATTTGCATGAATGTCCCGAATGTCACAGCGAGAATGTGGATTATCTGACCCGCGTCATCGGATATATGAAACGTATCAGCAATTTCTCCCAAGCACGGCAAAAGGAGGCCGATTTAAGATATTATGCTTCGGTACGCTGATTATGATATTGTTTTTCAGGAGATACCGGATGAGGTAACATTAGCCATCAACCTCTCCAACTGCCCCAACCATTGTAAAGGGTGCCACAGTGCATATCTAATGGAGGACGTAGGAGAACCGTTGACGGAAGAAAGTCTTTCTACCCTGCTCGGTAAATATGGAAAAGCAATTACCTGTGTCTGTTTCATGGGCGGTGATGCTTCACCCGCAGAAGTGGAACAATTAGCTGCTTTTTTACACAAGCAGACCATCACTCCGGTAAAAGTCGGATGGTACTCCGGGAAGAGCAAGCTGCCGGAGCACTTTGATGTATCTCATTTCCAATATATAAAGTTGGGACCTTACATCGAGTCTCTGGGAGGATTAAAATCTGAAACGACCAATCAACGGTTGTACCACATAGAAAATGGAATAATGGAGGATATAACTTATCGTTTTCTCCCCCATCATTCCAAAAAGATTTCTTAATAAGAGAAACGCTCAAACGGAGTATGTTATATTTACCGTTTGAGCGTTCTTTTTTCTAACTACTTCTTTTCATTCGTATTTATGATTTCAGTACCCGCTTCAATCTGTTTAATCCTTCTATCAACCGCTGTCGCGGACACGCAATATTGATACGGATAAACCCTTCACCAGTCTCTCCATACAGACTGCCTTCGTTCACCCAAAGTTTTTCTTTCTTCAACAAGTCTTTTACTATTTCTGCTGACGTTTGATTCAAGACCGAGCAATCCACCCAAACCAGATATGTACCTTCCAACATCATTACGGGAAATTCCGGAAGATATTCATCAAAATAACCTTTTAAATAGATGTAATTCGCAAACAAATAGATTTTAAGTTCTTCCAGCCATTCTTCGCCCTCATTGTAAGCAGCCATCAACGCCTCCACTCCGAAAGGATTCACATCACAAACTTCATTTATATTAATCGCTTTATCTATTCTCACCCGTACATTTGCATCTGCAGAAATAATATTGGCTATCTGAAGCCCTGCCAGATTAAAAGCCTTGCTAGGCGAAACAAAGGTTACCGAATTCATAAGAAACTCTTCTGATATAGAAGCAAAAGGAGTATATTCATGCCCCAGAAATACCAATTCACAATGAATCTCATCCGCAACCACAAAGACATTATTTCGAATACAAATCTCACCTATCCGCCTTAACTCTTGTTTGCTCCACACTCTTCCGGCAGGATTGTGCGGATTACATAACAACAGAAGTTTGACCTTCGGGTCTGAAACTTTCCGCTCCAAATCATCAAAGTCAATCTGATAGCCCCTGTTTCTATATACCAAAGGATTGGCAATCATCTCGCATCCGTTATTACGGATAGAGGAGAAAAAACAGTTATATACAGGTGTCTGCACCATTACTTTATCTCCAGGCACTGTCAATGCTTTAATCACAGCAGATATTGCCGACACAACACCGGTGGTATAAATAATCCACTCTTTTTCCATCCGCCAGGCATGTCGTCGAGCAAACCAATTTACAACTGCCTCGTAGTATGCATCAAGTACACATACATATCCGAAAATTCCATGTTCCACCCGTTTCTTCAGTGCCTCCACGACAGGGGGAGCCGTACGAAAATCCATATCAGCTACCCACATCGGCAATACATCCGCATCTTCAGCCGAATCCCATTTATAAGAATTCGTTCCTCTGCGTGGAATAATTTCATCGAATTTATACTTCATATTTCAATTAAAACAGGTTAGATCATCCCAAAGTTTCAATTCGCAATTTGCTGGTGATTTAATATTTTCGTCCAAAATGATTGCTCCGAAACTTTCGGCAACAATACTTCCCGTACGAGGATTTTTTACGCTATGAACGGGACTTTTAATCGTTGCCTTCACACTACTGTGTTCAAAAGCAAGGTCAGCATCTTCTGCCATCGTACAATTTTCCATCACCAGATCATGTGCGTAGCAAAGCGGTTGAGTCCCCGAAATCCTGCAATTTACCAAACGTAAGTTTTTAGAATGCCATCCCAGATATTCTCCGTTCAACTCGGAATCATAGACTGTTACATTTTCCGTATTCCAGAAAGCATCTTTGGAGTTGATAACTGCATTATGGATTTCTACATTCTTGCAATATTGGAACGAATAGTTCCCGTTTTGGGCATAGTTTTGTATCTTAATATTCTCACTGTGTATAAAAAGGTAATCCGCTTTATCAATCTGTACGTTCTTCAGCTCTATATTACGACAATACCAAAACGTTTCCAAAGCATTAGGCAACTGCACGTTTTCGAGTTTTATTCCGTCCATTTCACGGAACATCTTCGGTGCTTCTACCAAGGTATCTGCCATTTGCAGACTTTGAGAGTACCATAGAGCAGCACGGGCTCCCTCTGTAAAGAGACAGTTTTTCACAATGAATCCGTTGGTATGCCAAAAAGGATATTTTCCTTCAAAGCGACAGTTGATTGCTATAATATTACTACATTCTTTCAATGCAGATTCACCGGCGTGAATTGTTACATCTTCCAGTTGAAGGTCGTGGGTCGCGAACAGAGGACGTTCGCCTCCATATTCTTTATTTCTTATTTGTTCCATTAGTTTATTCTTTAATCTGTTATTTCAAAAGTTACATTTACGCCTCCTGAACCAAGGGCGGAGGCCAGTCCTGAAGGATTTGTTATACGTCCTAAACGGGTATAAGTATATGAAGTGGAAAAGGTTTCATAAAATAGGACCACACAAGTGGAACCGTAAAGCATCAAGTCACCTGTCCGAATAGTCCCGGGATTGGACGACGCTGTCGGCAAACCATTCGACAGATAATAATATTTTTCATTACCATGCAGTTCAGACATATCCACTGTCATAGGGAGTAGTCTCTTAAATGCTTTCGCAGTCTCATTATTTTCCAATGTGGCATTGAATGAAACAGGTCCGATTGTTATTTTAAGATTATTGCTCACTGGGGTATCATCGTTATTGTCGTCATTATCATCGGGATTATTGCCATTATTGTTACTGCCATTATCACCGGAACCAGAACCATTACCCGGAATCACTTGTTGACCTGTTCCCTGTATGGGTTCATCTTCGCTACATGATGCGGAACCGATCGATAATGTCAGCATAGTAAGAATTGCTATTATATAGTATCTCATATTTATAGTATTAAAACTTATTTCTTTAGATATTCCTTAAAGAAGGATTCCAGTTTATTAAATGGAATAAGGCTCACACGATCGTAAAGATCTACGTGTCCGGCACCGGGTACTATATACAATTCTTTAGGTTCGGCAGCCAATCGGTAGGCGTCTTCACTAAATTCACGTGAGTGGGCATTTTCACCGGTAATGAAAAGCATAGGGCGGGGTGAAATAGTCTCAATATCTTCGAAAGGATAGAAATTCATAAATTTCACATTACTTGAAAGTGTAGGATGAGTGGTGGTCATAGGAGTTGCTCCGTCGGGGGTAAATTCTCCTCTTTGTGTACGGTAGAACTCATAAAACTCCCGTTCAATCGGACTGGACTTTTCTGTCAGTTGATGTACAGTACCACCTGTATATTTAGTTTCTCCACCTAAAAATTCAGCATAACGCTGTTCTGCCGCTTCAGCCATTATTTGCTTTCTCTGTTCCAATGTCAATGAGTGTTTTAACCCATTACGGCTAGCCGTACCCATATTGTACATACTGATTGTCGCAATGGCTTTAAGGCGAGGGTCTATTTTCGCTGCACTGATAGCAAAACTTCCACTGCCGCAAATACCGATTACTCCAATTAGATTCCGGTCAACAAACGGACGGGTACCTAAAAAATCAACTGCGGCACTAAAGTCTTCCGCATAAACTTCCGGCAGAACAGCATTGCGCGGCTCGCCTTCACTCCCACCCCAAAAAGACAGGTCTATGGAGAGTGTTACAAAACCCCGTTCGGCCATTTTCGTTGCGTAAAGATTCGCGCTCTGTTCCTTGACAGCTCCCATTGGATGTCCGATAATGATTGCAGGGTATTTGTCCCCTTCTTTCATATTCTTAGGCAGAAACAAATTTCCGGCTACCTTCATTTTATACTGGTTGGAAAAAGAAACTTTCTCCACACTTACCAAATCACTTTTATAAAAGTTATCTGCATCTGTCTGTGCAGAAGAAAAACTAGTTCCAAGCATCATCATAAATACAGTTGTTAATAATAAAATCCGTTTCATATCTCTTATTTTTAATTATTAAAGAATTGATTGTCTACTTTCTACATTACAAAAATACGATGAAAGAAAGAGACCGTTTGTAGATGAATTACTGACATAATAACCCCAATTACGGATTATATTTTTTTATTATTCTGTTACAATATTGATATTAACCTGCTTCCGGATATGCGCTACGCGAACCCGCAGATAAACGAATACAATACTCGCAATCAGGAAAAGCAACGAGCCGAAAACAGAATATCGTGTGCCCATTTCCGTAATAAAAGTTCCGCATATACCTGTACCAATCGTTGTTCCTAAATTGGCTGAAGTCAGAAACATTCCATTGGCAAAGTCTGGAGCTTCGGGAGCGGCATCTGTTATCATATATTGCATATTATTACTTGCTATACCCGCCAATACGCCTAAAATAAGGATGACAATTACCATAGCTCCAATCCATTCTCCAACAATGAACAGACAGATATATGAAACCAATAACGCAAAAGGCATGAGGATAATTGAACGCCTGGCGTTTATTGATAGCAGTTTTCCCGCCATCACATTACCCACAATATTTGCCAAACCATATACGAGCAACACTGCACTTATCACATTATATGAGACCTCCGTTACTTTTTTCAGGTAATCCGACATATAGCTAAAGAATCCGAACATAGCTCCATTAATCAAGGTAACAGCAATAATTGAATACCACATCGTTGTTTTCTTCAATACGCTAAGCTGTGCACCATAAGATACTTTTTCTTTTACAGGCATGGAAGGGATAAACAGAATCGTAGCAACAAAGACTAATGCGTTTACAACAGTGAAAAACAACATCGCCATGGAGAACGAAACTTCGCTGGCAATATAACTGGTCACCGGAACGCCCAGCACCATGCCGGCGGACACACCGACAAAGACTTTAGAAACAGCCTTGGGAGCCTGTTCCTTGCTGACAGACGCCGCGGCTACCGTAAAAGCCATAGAGACATATACCGGATGCAGGAAAGCGGGAAGTATCCGTGCAATCAACAATACTGTGAAATTAGAGGTGAACATGGATATTACATTACTTATTGTAAACAATCCCAATGCCAGCAACATTACTTTCTTCCGGTTAATCCCCGAAAATAATAAAGGTGTCGCAGGGGCTGACGCAGCCACCACCAATGCGAAAACACTTACCGTCCAGCCGGCTTGAGGTACGGAAACATTAAAAGTTGTGGCTATCAAGGGCAGGATCCCCACTACTCCCATTTCGGTGTTTATAATTCCAAATACACCGACCGTAAGGATAAAGACGAGCAAACCGCCCGAATTGAGTTTTAATTTATTTTTTTGTTCCATAGTTACTATATGCTATTTATAATTCCAATCCCATTTTATAGGCGTTTTCAAGATGTACTTTATCAATCTGCCGTGCCAGTTTCTCGCATCCGGTACAACCGCCGGCACAATATAATCCCACTTCATTCCAACCTAACGCCTGATTGAGAAGACGAAAATATCGTATGGGCTGTTCGAAGGTCGTATCATTATCATCACCGGCTGTCATCAGTAATACCGAATCTTTTTGAGGATATTTATCATCGACAGAAATGGCATAAAGTCTATCAATGAACGATTTCAGCTTTGCCGTGATTGTCCAAAAGTAAAGAGGAGAAGCCATAACCACTGTATCACATTCCGCAAACAAAGGATATATATCCTGCATGTCGTCGCGAACAGTACACTGATGTGCAAGACGCTGACAAACTCCACATCCCCGGCACCCTTCTATCCGCATACTACCCAGATAAACCTTCGTCACAGAATGTCCGCGCTCTACCAATCCTTTAATGTATGCATCGGTCAGTCGGTCTGTATTGCCGCGTTTTGTGCCTGCACTCATTATTACAAGTATCTTTTTCATATTTCCCTGATGTGTTTTATCGATTAGCGAAGGAAGTGAAGTGTCTGTCGTTTCTTTACTATTCAAACACCGATAAATAGTCGTACCACCTAATAGTACGCCTCCGGTTGTTAGTAACACGCTTTTCAAAAAATGCTTTCTATCCATATTCTCTCTTTTATTAATTTCCTCTGATTCATCAAGTTTTATTTAACATGGCAAAGGTCAGAAGGATATAAAGAAGCCGTTGTAGACGGATTACGGGTATGATAACCCCAATTACAGATTAGTCATTTCCCTACTATGAAAACAGAACATTTATCTGTATCTTTGTTACCGATTCCAAATACCAAAAGCCATGGATAAAGTTATAAAACTAGAGAATGTAAATCAGTATAACGAACTGTACGGACTGGAAACATTGCATCCTTTGGTTAGTGTCATCGACTTGACCAAAGCAACGAAAACAGTTAACCATATCCAGATGAACTATGGTCTTTATGCTCTTTTCCTAAAAGAGAGCAAGAGCTGTGACATTAAATATGGTCGTCAGTATTATGATTACCAAGAAGGAACCATTGTCTGTTTTGCCCCAGGTCAGACAGCCGGTGTGAGTACCATTGAAGATGAAATCAATCCGGCTGTTTATGGTATTATTTTCCATCCGGACCTGATTCGCGGCACCTCACTTGGAAAAGATATTAAGAAATATACTTTCTTCTCTTATGCAGTAAACGAGGCTTTACATCTTTCAGATCAGGAAAAGGAAATAGTCATGGATTGCCTGAAGAAAATCAGTATCGAACTTGAGCATGGTATCGATAAACATAGCAAAGCATTAATCGCCATGAATATCGAACTGTTACTGAACTACTGTATGCGTTTTTATGAACGGCAGTTTATCACCCGGAACAGTGCCAATAAAGATGCTCTTACAAAGTTTGAACAACTTCTGGATGAATATTTCCAAGATCAACTTCCCATACAAAACGGGTTACCTTCCGTGAAGTACTTTGCTGATAAAGTCTATCTCTCCCCCAACTACTTTGGTGATATGGTAAAAAAAGAAACAGGAAAAACTCCACAGGAACATATTCAGACCAAAGTAATCGAACTAGCCAAAGAACGTATTGTCGATACGGAAGAAACCGTCAGCCAGATAGCTTATTCGTTAGGATTCCAATACCCGCAACATCTCTGCAGATTATTCAAAAGACGCGTCGGATGCACGCCTAATGAATACAGAAATCAGGCTTTAGCATAAAAATATAGTCCCTCAAATAAGGGAACTGTAATATAGGTAAAACAATCCGTAATTCATATACAAACAGATTTCAAGTCCTGCTGTATCTTTGCAGTGTCATAAAGAAATAAGTAAAAACATTATTTAGAAAAACTGTTTGATATGTACTTAGAAAATATTTATTCTCCGGCAGATGTAAAGAAGCTGCCGGTAAAAGAGCTAAACGAGCTAAGTGATGAAATCCGTGTGTCACTCCTACAAAAGTTAAGCGAACATGGCGGGCATTTCGGACCCAACTTCGGAATGGTGGAAGCAACTATTGCCTTGCACTATGTATTCAATTCTCCAAAAGATAAAATCGTATTCGATGTATCGCACCAAAGTTATGTACACAAGATGCTGACTGGCCGTAAAAACGCTTTTCTTCATCCGGAAGAATACAATCTCGTGTCCGGTTATACCGAACCACAAGAAAGCGAACATGATTTTTTTGTTATCGGTCATACTTCCACTTCTGTCAGTCTGGCCAGCGGATTGGCTAAAGGACGCGACCTCACAGGCGGCAATGAAAATATCATAGCTGTCATAGGCGACGGCTCCTTAAGCGGAGGGGAAGCTTTTGAAGGATTGGATTATGCAGCAGAGCTTGGCACCAACATGATTATTATCGTCAATGATAACCAAATGTCTATCGCTGAAAATCATGGAGGTTTATACAGAAATCTAAAAGAATTGCGTGACAGCAACGGTCAGTGCGAATGTAATTTCTTCAAGGCGATGGGGCTGGATTATATATATGTAAATGACGGTAACGATGTACAGGCGTTGATTGAAGCATTCTCCAAAGTGAAAGATATTCAGCATCCGATAGTAGTACACATCAACACTTTGAAAGGTAAAGGTTATGAACGTGCCGAACAGGATAAAGAGACTTATCACTGGCGCACTCCATTCAATCCGGAAACCGGAGAAGCAAAAGTCAGTTATGAGGAAGAAGATTACAGCGAAGTAACCGCTCAATATCTGCTGAAAAAGATGAAAGAAGATTCTCGTGTGGTAACAATCACTTCAGGTACTCCTGCCGTTCTCGGATTCACTCCGGACCGCCGCAAGGAAGCTGGCAAACAGTTTGTAGATGTCGGCATTGCAGAAGAACACGCAGTAGCTCTTGCTTCGGGCATCGCAGCCAATGGCGGAAAACCTGTTTACGGAGTGTATAGTACATTTATCCAACGTTCATACGATCAACTTTCGCAAGACCTCTGTATCAATAATAACCCGGCTGTTTTGTTGGTATTCTGGGGTACACTGTCCGGAATGAATGATGTAACTCACCTCTGCTTCTTCGATATTCCGCTCATCAGCAATACTCCTAATATGGTTTATCTGGCACCGACTTGCAAAGAGGAATATCTTGCTATGCTAGAATGGAGTATCCGCCAAAATGAACACCCGGTTGCAATCCGTGTGCCGGCAACAGATGTAATTACTTGTGGGGAACCGGTGGAGACTGATTATAGTGTTCTCAATCGCTATAAAGTGACGCATCGTGGATCGAAAGTAGCCATTCTTGCTTTAGGTTCGTTCTATGGATTGGGACAGTCGGTTGCATCACTTCTGAAAGAAAAAGCCAATATTGACGCAACACTCATCAATCCGCGTTACATCACCGGTGTAGACAACGAACTGATGGATGAACTGAAAGCAGATCACGAATTAGTGATTACGTTAGAAGACGGTGTATTGGATGGCGGTTTCGGTGAAAAGATTGCCCGTTATTATGGTGCTACAAACATGAAAGTTCTGAACTTTGGAGCTAAAAAAGAATTTGTTGACCGATATGATATACAGGAGTTTCTCCATGCCAATCATCTGACGGATGAACAGATTGTAGAAGATATCACAGCAGTGATCGGTTAAAATCAAACCCATTCACTATATATTCAGGTAGGTTGATGTATACGGTCTTTAAGGACAGTTGAGTTGCATCAACCTACTTCCATTTTTATTCAAATCAGCCAACTTATTATTTAAATTCATTATATTCTCTATTCAGTTCAGTAATTCCCCATTCAGTTCAGCAATCCTTTCCGTTCAAATCAATAATCCTTTCCGATAATTCAACGGAGTCTGTCCCGCATTTCTTTTAAAGAACTTACAAAAACCGGCTGCATCACTAAACCCCAGTTTAGCAGCAATCTCGCCAACCGTAAATTTGGTAGAACTCAATAAAGTACGCGCTTCCATTACTAACAATTCATTAATAAGGCTATTGATAGTCTTACCTGTTCCAAGACGTACAATGCGTGCCAGGTACTGTTCACTAATAGCCAGTTTATCCGCATAAAAGCTCACGAAATGTTCTTCCCTGAAATTACGGGTAACGAGTGCATGAAATTCTTGCAGAACGTGATCTTTACGACTGATCTCTTTTTTGATAACGGTCTTTCGGGAAAGAAAATCTGCTATATCCAAAAACAGAGAATTGCACGCTGCCTGTATACGCCGGAAAAGGAAATGATGTTCAATATTCATCAGATGCATCAATACTTCCAGCTCCTTATGGATGATTTGAGCTTCATACTCTGTCAACTGAATCGTATATTGCTTATTCCGCCTCATGGTTGCCAACAGGATTGCCGTGATTTGTGTCAGATATGAATCGTCCGTCCGCATAGATTCGGAAAGGGCGAGAGTGATAAATTTAATATCCCGGCTTGAATAAAGATGTTCCGTGAGATAATTTGCTCCGTGAATAAGTAACATATTCGGTTCTATCGCAATAAACTCTCCATTCAGTAGAATTTCCGAACGGCCTTCAAGAACGAATATCATATAAAGCTCCCGATTGAAATAACATTCATTTGCCGGATAACTTCTATCTTTATATTCACTCCGGAAACAGACTACCTCCTCTTTATAATGAGGAAGTTCAGGATGCTCCTTCAATAGTTGCGTATTATCAAATATACGAGATTTTACCATTTACACCTTTATTTTATGACGTAAAAATACGATTTATTTCGGATATGACAAAAACTGTATGGAATTAGATAATCTATTTCAGAGTAAAAAACAAGACCTTTGCATATCCTTTTCAATACATGAGAAAGGAATCAATAGAAAGAGGTTAAAAAGACATGGAAATGAAAGAGATTTTTAAGAGGTATTTAGTGTTTGTTATCGGACTCTATTTTTTAGCGGCAGGTATCGTGTTGATTATACGCTCGGCATTGGGAACTACTCCCATATCGAGCATCAATTATGTATTAAGCCTGAATAGTCCTTTATCGTTGGGTACTTGCACATTTATCATCAACATGTTGCTTATCCTGGGACAGTTCTGGTTAATCCGAAAGAATAGAACCCGACAGGATATTATTGAAATTTTTCTTCAACTACCGTTCTCTTTTATCTTTTCGGCATTCATTGATTTCAATATGATGCTGACAAGCGAACTGCATCCCGCTAATTATGGTATGTCGATTGCTTTATTACTTACAGGATGCATGGTGCAGTCTATCGGAGTAGTGCTTGAACTGAAACCAAAAGTAGCCATGATGAGCGCAGAAGCATTTGTGAAATATGCATCCCGCCATTATAACAAGGAATTTGGAAAGTTCAAAGTTTATTTTGATATTACTTTGGTTACATTAGCCGTGATTCTCTCGCTGCTGCTGAATCAAGGTATTCAGGGAGTACGAGAAGGATCACTCATTGCCGCTTGTATAACGGGGTATATCGTCAGCTTCCTGAATCAGAAGATAATGACTAGAAAAACCCTCCATAGATTACTGCCGGTCTGGAAGTAAGCCCTATATCTATTTAAAATAAACGCCTTATAAAAAGAGTCATATAAAAAGGTCAATATAAGAAAATCACTATAAAAGAAAGTCGCTTCTCTGTTAGAATCTGATTGATTCTTTCAAAGAAGCGACTCTTTATTTTAGATATAATTATACTCGTATTTACTTCTTCTGACTATCTATCTCTTTCAGAAGTTCATCCACAGCCACCTTTAGTTGGGTATCCTCTCCTTTGACTACTGTTTCCGGATTATTGGCAACCTTTACATCCGGTTCCAATTGGGTATTTTCCAAATAACTGCCGTCAGGCAAACGATAACCGACGATAGGAATACCAAAGACCAGTGAAGGATCTTGTAAAGTTTCCCAAGACACACTTGTCATAGTACCCGGAACAGGCATACCGACAAGTTTGCCAATCTTTTGATGTTTATATACCCACGGAGTTCCGTGTGCATTCGAGTAGTTGGCCTCACATTGCAGCATAATGGAAGGTTTGTTCCAACGACGACTCGGCATATCACAGGCTTCACGTCCACGCACTACTTGTGTAAAATACTTCTGACCACTGAACAGTATTTCAATATCTTCATGCAGACGGCCACCACCGTTGAAACGGGTATCAATCACAATGCCTTCGCAGTTGTTATATTTTCCAAGAATGTCCGAGTATACAGTACGGAAGCTATCATCTCCCATCGACTGAATATGAACATATCCCAAACGTCCTTTCGACCATTTTTCAACATCTGCCGCACGTTGTTTTACCCAACGTTTGTATAACAATCCATTCAGTTGCCCGTTGGCGACCGGCATCACCACTTCTTCCCAACGCTCTTTATTTTGTGGATTGTAGATTGAAATCAATGTTTTTTTCCCTGCTTTATTATTCAGCAGACAGGTTATGTCATTATCGAGAGTTATCTCTTCTCCATTAATCTTTTCAATGATGCAACCAACCTTTACTTTGGTACGTGAATGATCGAACGGACCTTTTTCTATTACTTCGGCAATCTGCATTCCTTTTCCCTGATAATCCCAGTCGAACAAAAGTCCGAGATTAGAAGTGACATCTCCTTTTCCTTTGGGAGAATAACGTCCTCCGGTATGTGAAACATTCAGCTCACCCAACCACTCACTCAATAATTCTGCAAAGTCATAATTGTTATCAATATGAGGCAAGAACTTACGATAAGCATTAGTCATAGCATCCCAGTCAACCCCGTGCATATTGACATTGTAAAAACGTTTTTGATGTTGTTTGTACACATGGTCAAACATCGTTTCACGTTCGGCAGCCAAGTCCATTTTCATTTCAGCCTGATAGCTGATGGACTTCAAAGCATCCGACTTGGCATCCATCTTTTGCATAATCCGGCTTCCCAACAAAAAGATATCTCCTTTTTTGTCCAACATCAACGATGCCCAACCGGTATTGAGTTTGTGCAGACGCTTCGTATCTTTTTCACGGAGATTCATTTTCCAAAGGTCATATCCACCTTCGAACGCGGAGAAATAGTAAAGATCTTCCCCGTCTTTTGAAAGTATGGCACTACCCAAGTCGGATGAATTGGGAGTCAGACGTACGATACGGTCTTCAATGCCGTTCAGCTCGACAAGTATCTCTTTTTGGTCTGCCTTATCCTCGGCGGACTCTTCCTGATCGCTATCTTTGCTGCTATCTACCTTGCTCTTTTCCTTGTCGGACTTGCCTTTGTCAGCCTTTCCCTTGTTAACATTTCCTTTATCTGCTTTTTCCGCCTTAGACTTCTTTCCGTCTTTCGTCTTCTCATCGTCTTTCTCCTTTGCCTTCTTCTGTTCCTTTTCAAATTCCTTGAGTAATTCGAAATCTTCCTTACTCAAACGGTAACGATCATAAGCATCCTGATTGAGAAACACCAACATCACATCTTGCTGCGATCCCCAGGAAGCGTGCGCACGCATACCATAGCGTTCGGTTTGGAAAAGAATAGCATTCCCATCGAGTACCCAACGCGGAGCACCACTGATATATCCACTATTTGTCAGATTAGTAATTGCCCCTCCCTGTGCGCTGACAATGCCTACATCCGAATAAGGATCGTGACGGTTACCTATAAATTCAAGAGTGAACCATTTACCGTCAGGCGACCATTCGTAATCGAATCCTCCTCCGGTGTTATACCATGTAGAACCATCCGTTACCTGACGCACCTTCTTCGTCTTCAAATTGAGTACCATCAAACGATTACGGTCTTCGATAAAAGCCAATTCTTTACCATCCGGTGAATATTGCGGATAAGCACGTTCTACCGTTTTGGACGGTAATAATACTTCCTCTTCAATAAGAGTGGCATTAGGGAAATTCGGGTCTTCCTTACGACTTATTTTGGCGGTATAAAGTTGCCAATTACCGGTTCGCTCGCTGGCATAAACCAGTGTCCGATTGTCCGGAGCAAAAGAAACGGCAGCTTCTTTTGCCGGAGTATTTGTGATTTGCTTGGTGGTAGCATAATCAGTTGAGGTCACAAACACATCACCACGTACAATAAAAGCAACTTGTTTACCGTCCGGAGATACAGAAGCGGAAGTTGCTCCCTGTGAGAATTTAAGTGTAGCAAGCTGCTGCTCATCATCACGGACAAGTTCTACTTTTACTTTTTCCGGACGTGCACCAGACTTCTGTGTGTATAACTCACCATCATAGGTATAGCATAAGGTACCTTTATCGCTGACAGACAAAAAACGTACCGGGTGAGTTTTGAAAGTAGTCACAGCTTTCACTTCCTGTGGGGTATTCAAAGGGAAAGTATACACATTGAAGGAACCTCCATCACGCTCACTTAAAAAATAGACAGCATTACCATCAGGTGCATACACAGGATTACGGTCCTCTCCTCCCCGGTTTGTCAGGTTCGTATGTTTTCCCGTTTGGGTATTATATAACCAGATATCTCTCGTAATGGAAGAAGTATGATGCTTTCTCCATTCATCCTCAAACCCTTTACGATCCTGATAAAGAAAGTTCTTCCCTGTTTTATCAAAACAGACCAGTTCTGCAGGAGTGCCCAGCACTTGCTCGGTACGTCCGCCGGCAACAGGAACTTTATATAATTCCGTCATTGCTCCTGTAGGAAACAGGGCACTGCTTGCCGGATCCTGTATAGAGGCAGAGAAAAAGACATACTTTCCATCCGGAGTAAAAGTTGACGGTATTTCTGATGCAGAATGGTAGGTCAACCGCCGGGCGGCACCTCCGTCAGCAGGCATAATGAATAAGTCAAAATTTCCATTCCGGTCACTGGCAAACGCAATTTGCTTGCCATCGGGCGACCAAACCGGATTGGCTTCATAAGAGGTTTGTGTGGTGAGTTGAACAGCTGTTCCTCCTTGTGCAGGGACTTTATAAATGTCACCCTTGTAACAAAAAACAATTTCTGATCCATCCGGTGAAATACGTGCATCACGCATCCACAAAGGAGTAATTGCATAGCTGGATAATGCTGATAGTACCAGCGCTAAAGAAGTTATTAGTTTCTTCATATCAAATTATTATAAATTTATTCCGATAAATCGGTTTGAATTAGTTTTCCCGTGTAATTATAAAATGTGCTGTCACCAAAGTCTTTGTAAAAGAAGGCATATTTATCCACTCCCGTACAATGACAAACGCCAATCTGTCGGGGAAGATATTCCTGTAAATAATCTGCAATGACCTGATATTTTTGTTTTTCCGCATTATGGATATGAAAACCTCCTAGAAGTAACTTACAAGGAGATTCGGGAAAGGCAGCCTGAACCGTACGCAAAATATTAGTTATTCCCCGATGAGAACAGGCACTTAATACGGAAAATCCTTCCGGTTCCACCAATACCACCGCCAATTCATCCTGAAAAGTATCCGGTATTTTGCATCCATCTTCTTGCTGAACCCAAAAACGTTCAAAATGGGTATCTGCCTGATTTATAATATCAATAGAGGGAAAAAGGAAAACTCCGGAAAGCAGCTCGGTCTGCTTTGTAATAAAGCGGAAACGGGAACGATCGAGGTTTTGTGTATGCATCATCCCGTTCTCACGTTCATCCTTGAATTTAGGAGAAAAAACCTCACGCTTACAGACAACGGTTGCCTGCGTATTCAATTCCAAAAAATAACGTAGTCCGCCCGTATGATCGCTATGACCATGAGATAATATCAAATAATCGACTTTTTGCAAGTCAATATGCAACAAGCGGGCGTTACGGATAAACAAGTCGGATGCTCCCGTATCGAAAAGTAACCGATGTCCCGATGTCTCAATATAAAGAGAAAGACCATGCTCTGCCTGCAATTTACGTCCATAGACACAATTCTCCACAAGAGTCGTTATTTTATAGCCCATGACACTTAGTTAGTTATCAAACGAATTATACAAAATAAAAAGTTCTGCCACAAAATTATAATAATTCTGTGGCAGAACAAGCAATCCAGTCAATTAAGTAATCGTAAAAAGGGGAAAAAGGTGAGGGTAGTGAGGGAGGAATTGCAACCTTTTATTTTTATATTTTATTTTTTCCTATCTATATTTTCTCTAAAAAAAAACACGAATGTTAGAAATCCTCCCTCACTACCCTCACCTTTTCCCCTCTTCTTATAAAAAAAGACGGCGGAAAATCTGGAAAACATAACCGTCTTTTCCAGATTTCCCGTCAGGTTTTAAAAGTTAAGTTCAAAACTATATCTCAAATATTCGAACAAATCCATTTATCATATTCTTTATGAATATCTTTAATATGGAAAACAAACAGTTACACCATCTTTCCCATATTATATGCTTCCTGCATGTAGGGAGTATCTTTAATCTCTCCTACTTTCCATGCACCGATTCCATAGACCGTCCCTTTTTCCAGTGGTCCTTCCAAGCAATCGAGGAAGCCACGGAAGCCGTCGATAGTACGCTCCATCATTGCTTTATCGTTTTCTGCTGCCGCAATAATGAAATAAAATTCCTTATTGGTTATTTCCGTATAACGTGCGCAACAGCGGTCAATCATTATCTTCATCTGCCCGCACATGGTGTAAAAATAGACCGGGGTTGCCATTACAATCACATCGGCAGCAATCATCTTCTCCACGATTTCCACTGCATCATCCTTCTGCGGACAAGGTTTACCGTACATACTGCAAACACTGCATCCCGTACAAGGATGAACCGTTTTGTCTTTCAGAAAAATCTTCTCTACTTCATTGCCCGCCTCAATAGCACCTTTCATAAATTCATCACAAAGCAAATCCGAATTACCACCTTTACGTGGACTGGACGAAATTATCAAAACTTTTTTAGCCATAACTTTCTTTTATTACTTTCATCTTTCAGAATTAATCAGTCTTTTCACTCTGCAAAAATAGACAATTTATAACATAGCGAATGTATATAAATTACAGAGAAATATACCCAGATTACAGATTCAAACATAACAAAAGATTTTTTCTACCAATATTTAATTTATATCTTTGTCCACAATACGAACAACATGATACAATGAAAAAAATACAACTGACCGACACACATAAAGAAAAGCTGTTTCAAATCCCCCTTTTCCGGAATTTGCCCTTAAACATTAAAGAATCCCTATTGGAGAAACTAGATTTCGTAGTCTATATAGCAAACAAGAAAGAGATAGTTGTTACGCAGGGAACGCCTTGCAACAAACTGTATGTGTTGTTGGAAGGGAAATTGCGCACGGATATTATCGACGGACTGGGAAATGAAGTGATGATTGAATATATCATTGCGCCACGCACTTTTGCCACTCCACATCTTTTTAGCTCGGACAACACATTGCCGGCTACTTTCACTGCCCTTGAGGACAGTGTGATACTTATGGCAACAAAGGATTCTACCTTTAAAGTTATCAGCCAGGACCCGCAAGTATTGCACAATTTTCTCTGCATTGCAGGCAATTGCAATATCTGTACCGTATCACGTCTGAAACCACTCTCCCGCAAGACTGTCCGGGAAAGATTTATCGTTTATCTGTTCGAGCACAAGAAGAAAGATTCCCTGATAGTGGAGATTACACATACGCAATCCCAACTTGCCGAATACCTGAATGTATCACGTCCCGCCTTATCGAAAGAAATTAATAAGATTATCAAGGAAGGGCTTATCACTATGGAAGGGAAACGGGTGGAAATTTTGAATAAGGCCGCTTTAGAGAAATTCATATAATAAAGAAACAGGGGCAGGGTTGAAACTAAGGAATAATTTGGCTCTTATATCGAAAACAAGTTAAATATATAAATGAGCCGAAGAGAAATAAAACTGTTTTTGCTATATTTGCAATCAGAAAGAAAAGCAAAAAAATATGACAGATGAACAATTAGGGCAAATGAAGCTTATCTTCAATTACAACGATGTATTCTACAGCTTCTTCTATGATGACCTCAGCGGCTGCGTACATCGCTCCCGCGAATATGCCATCAATTACGTCTATTCGGGCGAGATGATTCTCGACAATGGCAATGAGCAAATTCATGTCGGAAAAGGCGAATGCGTCTTCATACCGCGCGACCATCACATTACGATGTACAAGAAGACGAAAGATGGTGAACGCTACTGCGGTATCTTCCTGATGTTCACACGTCGTTTCTTACGTGAAATGTACGGTAAGTTGGAACAACGTAAAGTACCGACCAATACCGCGAAACTCAATTCCGGAGTGATAAAACTTCCGAAAACGGCCGAACTCGCCAGTCTGTTCGCTTCGATGACGCCCTACTTCGATCCGAAGGTGAAACCTGCGGATGACCTGATGCAACTGAAATTGCAGGAAGGTCTGCTCGCATTATTACATATCGACAAAAAGTTCGCGCCGACGCTTTTCGACTTCAATGAACCGTGGAAAATAGATATTCTGGAATTTATGAACGAGAACTACATGTACGAGCTCACGATGGAAGAGATGGCACACTACACGGGACGCAGCCTTGCCACATTCAAACGGGATTTCAAGAAAATCAGCGACCTCACTCCCGAAAAATGGCTTATCCGTAAACGACTCGAAGTAGCTTACGCCCTGATGAAAGAGGGCGGCAAAAAGGTCGTGGATGTTTATGCCGAAGTCGGTTTCAAGAACCCGTCTCACTTCTCAACCGCCTTCAAAAAACAGTACGGTATGCCGCCGACCGCCACATTCGTGTAAATCGGAGCAAAATATATTGAGTTTTTTAATTAAATTATTTAAGCCTCACTGCGACATCGCAGTGAGGCTTAAATATCAACTTACAGCTTGTTCCTTACAGTAACCTTACGGTAAGGGCAGCCCTGATAATTTACCGGAAAATATAGAGCATACAATCTTCATAGCAATGTGTATGCTGATGCCATATTGTCCACCGCCAAACTTGATTATCATAAATTCAGAACTACTTTTCCAGCCATTTGCATGGAGCTTTTAAGAAAATAGATAGTTGAGCTTTTGAGTAACTCCTTTTGAGCCCGACAATAATGTGCCGCTTATTTTATAGCCGTACCTTTGCAATATGAAATAGAACAATAACCATTTAAATAATAGAATGATGAGAACAGCGAATTTTAAATCCGCAGCTATCGCAGCCTTGTTAAGTATGGGGTTGCTTACCGGCTGCACGAACGGTATCACAAATCAAAAAACAAGTAATCATATGGACACATTGAATCTTACACAGGAATGGGACAAAAAGTTCCCACAGAGCAACAAGGTTAATCATCGTAAAGTAACCTTCAAAAACCGCTATGGCATCACACTTGCCGCCGACTTGTACGAACCCAAGAATATCGAAAGTAAAGTCCCTGCCATTGCCGTTAGCGGCCCTTTCGGGGCTGTGAAGGAACAGTCATCGGGACTTTATGCGCAGACAATGGCCGAATGCGGATTCCTCACCCTTGCGTTCGACCCCTCTTATACGGGCGAGAGCGGTGGCGAACCCCGTAATGTGGCATCGCCCGACATCAACACCGAAGATTTTAGCGCGGCAGTGGATTTCCTGATTGCACACCCCAATGTAGATGCCAAACGCATCGGTATCATCGGCATCTGCGGATTCGGTGGTATGGGACTGAATGCCGCGGCAATGGACACGCGCATCAAAGCAACAGTAGCTTCTACAATGTACGATATGAGCCGCGTGAATGCCAACGGCTATTTCGATGCCGAGGACAGTGCCGAAGTACGCCGCAACAAACGCGAGGCGATGAATGCTATCCGGACCCGTGATGCACAGAACGGCACGGCCACTCCCGGTACGCCCGGTCTGCCCACTAGCATCAAGGGCGACGAGCCGCAATTCGTCAAAGACTACTTCGATTATTACAAGACTGAACGTGCTTTTCACGCCCGTGCCATCAATTCTAATGGTGCATGGAACCCCACGATGGCTCTTTCGTTCATCAATATGCCATTGTTAACCTATATCCACGAGATTGACAATGCTGTATTGCTCATTCACGGCGAAAATGCCCATTCGCGTTATTTCAGCGAGGATGCCTTCAAACGCCTCAAGGGCAACAACAAGGAGTTACTAATCGTTCCCAGAGCCAACCACACCGACCTTTACGACCGGAAGATTCCGTTTGACAAACTGGAAGCATTTTTCAAGTCAAACCTCAAATAAAATAAAAACATGAGTATATCAACTAAAAATAAGCATAACCACTTGTTGATGTTCATCCTCACACTCGGAGTATTCGGAATATTGAATACTGAAATGGGAGTAGTGGGCATCATCCCTATCATTGCCGAAACCTTCGGTGTTACGGTGCCGGATGCGGGTTGGACGGTCAGCCTCTTTGCGCTGATCATTGCCTTCTCTGCTCCCGTCGTACCGTTACTTTTTTCACGGGTAAACCGTAAAACGGTCATGGTGCTCGCCTTGTCCGTGTCCGTGATTTCCAACCTCGTTTCGGTCTTCACGACGAACTTTACCGTACTGTTGATAACCCGTGCGATTCCGGCATTCTTTCATCCGCTCTATGTATCCATCGCTTTCTCAACCGCAGCCTCTTCCGTTAGTCGGGAGGATGCTCCGAAAGCCGTTTCCAAAATCTTTGCCGGAGTATCGGCAGGAATGGTGCTCGGAGTGCCCGTGACGAGCTACATCGCCAGTGAATTTTCATTCTCTGCAGCAATGGTATTTTTTACCGTTGTCAATGCATTTGTACTGCTCGCCACTATTTTCCTCATACCGTCCATGCCCGTTAAGGAACGGTTATCGTATGGCACACAACTCAGCGTTTTGAAAAAACCCGTATTGTGGAACTCCTTCCTTGCGGCATTACTGATGAATGCAGCCATGTTCGGATTTTACAGCTACTTGTCCGATTACCTGATAACGGTTACAGATGTCTCCTTCAAGGTAATCAGCCTTCTGCTGTTTGTTTACGGCATGGCAAATATCGTCGGAAATATCGCAGCCGGAAAATTGTTGGCACAACGTCCTTTCGCCACGTTGAAATACGTACCTGCCATCATGGCGATACTTTATCTCGTACTTTACGGACTAGGGAAACTGACCATACCAACGTCAATTGTCATTCTGATATTGGGAATATTCGCAGGTATTGCAAATAACGGGAATCAATTCATGGTATCTACGTCGGCAACCGAAGCACCCGATTTTGCCAACGGATTGTTCCTGACCGCCGCAAATCTCGGAACAGCGTTGGGAGCGGCAATATGTGGCATGTTCATAACTGTATGGGGAACACAATCATCTCCGTTGGGAGCTGTGGCATTCCTGCTTGTCGGAGTGGCAAGCATTATTATCAGGAATAGCTTAATGAGCCGCAATAAACACATAATGGCAGTGACAATATGAAGAAAACAGAACGACCAATAATCACTTTCCCGAATGGACAAACTGTTTGTCCGTTGGGACAAGGCACATGGAAAATGGGACAATCCGCCGCACGGCGGCATGAAGAAATACGGGCATTACAACATGGCATCGAGCTGGGAATGAACCTTGTCGATACTGCCGAGATGTACGACAACGAGGAACTGGTAGGCGAAGCTGTCCGCGACTGTAGAGAGAAAGTGCTTCTCGTGAGCAAAGTTTTACCGAGTAATGCAAGCTATCGTGGAACGAAACTCGCCTGTGAACGAAGTTTGCTGAAGCTCGGAACGGAGTATATCGACCTCTACCTGTTGCACTGGAAAGGACGCCATCCTTATGAAGAAACCGTTCGGGCGATGACCGAATTGCAACAAGAGGGAAAAATCCGTTTATGGGGTGTCAGTAATATGGACACAGCCGACATGGAACGTATTGTTTCACTGTCCGGTGGAAGCGGCTGCGCCACCGATCAGGTACTCTATAACCTCGGCGACCGGGGCATAGAGTTCGACCTCATGCCGTGGTGCGCTGCCCGTAGAATGCCGCTTATGGCTTATTCGCCCATCGGAGAAGGACGACTTCTGCACCACCATACATTGGTGGAAATCGCCCGGCGACACGATGTATCGCCTGCACAAATCGCATTGTCGTGGACGATGCGTCAGCCCGGTATCATTGCCATACCCAAAGCCGGTAATGTAACCCATGTGGAAGATAATTTCCGAAGCCTTTCCATTCATCTGACAGAGGAAGATTTGCATGATTTGGATACCGCGTTTCCCGCACCGGCACGGAAAATACCATTGGCAGGTTGGTAATAACATGAAATGCTATAAATTATGAACTATAATAAGAAAAATGAATAAAGTCATAGATAGTATGCTGGCACATCGTTCCATCCGTTCATACACCGACAGAACGGTAAGTGATGAAGATTTAAACTCCATCATCCGTGCCGTACAAGCCGCACCGAACTGGGTAAACCTGCAACTCGTTTCCATAATTGCAGTAAAGAATACCGACCATAGAAGACGTTTAGCCGAATTATGCGGAAATCAGGTACACATTGCCGAAGCTCCCGTATTCCTCGTGTTCTGTACTGATTACCATAGGGTGGCTCTTGCCTGCCATAAGAAAGAGCAAACGCTCGATGAAGTAATGCAGGACATTGACACATTGCTCGTGGGAGCTCATGAAGTCGGTATCGCTCTCGAAGCGGCTGTCGTGGCTGCCGAATCATTGGGATTGGGAACAGTCCCTATTGGAGATGTACGTAAAAATGCGCTGGAAATTGTCCATGAATTGCAACTTCCGGAATATGTCTTTCCTATGTTGGGATTATGTATCGGCTACCCCGCAGAAGAACCGGGATTAAAGCCTCGTTTTCCACAACAGGCTGTCTTTTTCGAAGAGACATATAAGACTGATTTAAAAGATAAACTCGCTGAATATGACGTTATCTACGCCCATTATCTTAAAGAACGTCCATGGAATAATCGTGTAGGCAACTGGACAGACCTGGCAGCTGATTTCTACCGACATCCGTTTCATTACAAAGGAGTTGCGGATGCCTTAAGTCAACAGGGATTTACCTCGGCTAAAAGCAGATATTCGGTATAGAGATCAAAGTCCTAAAATCCCGGTCAACATAAGTCAACCGGGATTCTCATCATTCTGTTTATTTCTCTACCATTTAGTGAAAAATACTTTCGGATTGATATTCAACGATACCCATCCCCAATCCTGCCAGCTTTTATGATTGCCGGTTTTCACAGCGTCCATCGTCTTCGTACCACGCATAAAAGAATATCCGGCAGAGAGTTTCACATCTTTCATGATCGACCAGTTTATCTGATAATCGACTTCCGAACCTAAATATTTCTTCAAGTCCTGAACCTTTACAGCTGTACTAAAATAATGGTAATTAAGTTCCATATCTACCTTGCCAGATAGACGGAAACGACCTCCGATACGAGCATCCATCAATCCCGGTGCATAACCGTTTGCAAATGTAGAAGCATAAAAATAATCCATTGCTCCATAGAATTTATGATGGGTCCCATAAAGAGGATCAAAAGCCTTATACTTACCGCCATTTCCTTTATCACCGCTTAAATAATCAAAACTAGCCACGGCTCCCCATGTCTGATTAAACGTATAGGCGGCTTGTATGCTACCCATCAAAGCTGAAACTTTCTCCGCAGCTTTATTCTTACCCATCTGATAGTAGAAAGCACCATCCAGATTCCAGTTACTATTCTTATAAGTGAGGTAAGTACCCATTGTTTGTAAATAGCGGGTATGAGAATCATCCGTGGCTTTATCACCCGTTTCCAATCCCAGATTCATAAACAACAAAGAAGCTCCGAACGGAACATTATCCGCTTTATAATGATACCAGACGGTTTGCATATTCTTATAAGGCTGTCCGGTAGAAGAATCATAGTAAGTACCTCCACTTGTTCTATTGTCATTATTCTGGTTAAAAGCAAGAATCAGATGGACTTCATTATTTTTGTTGGCATATCCCAGCTTCAATGCATCGTGGTAACGGCCCGCTACATTCCAATCCAGTCCTCCCAAAATACGTTCATCATCATAAATCAATGACTGACGTCCCAGTTGAGCAAAGAACCCTTCACCAAAGTTCAGTTTCGCCCAAGCCTCATTCAACATAAAACGCCCATTCTTCTCAATCTGCGGGTCTTGTCCCCAAACACCGACATGCTGTGCCGACATCTTTAGTTCCAGATCCGAACGTTTATAATCCATCGAGAGGCGTGCACGGTTATTGATGAAAGATGTAGGAGCTACCCCTTCATCCCGTGGAGTCAGTGCACCATTCCGATACTCCGCACGAGGTCTGATTTGCATAGACATCGTAAATTCATTCTCTTTCTCCGTGTTTTGTGTATATGCCATGCTTGGCAATAGCATAAGCAAGAATGACCAATAAAGTGTTTTCATTGATATTGAAGTTTAAGTGATTCGATATTTCAATTTAAATTATAAGTATGCACACTGACTCCTTGCGCGGCCGGAAGGTAATTGATTCCATACCAGCACATTTGCAACAGGACAAATGATACTAACAGAATAATCAACGCAGGACGTGCCTTCAATGGCTTGCCCAATCTGAAATGGATATACACCAGATAAGCGAACCAGGTAGCTGCCGCCCAAGTCTCTTTCGGGTCCCAAGCCCAGTAATGTCCCCAGGCTTCTTTTGCCCAGATAGCTCCGGTAAGCATACCTAATGTCATAAATGCCAGACCTACATAGGTGAGGTTGTCACACAAATCCATTTCTTTCCGTTCAATCTCCTTCTTTTTGAACCAAAGCAGATAGACGGCCATCACCGTCGCCGCTCCCAACATAGCATAAGCAAACATATACACAATGACATGAGGGGCAAACCACGGGCTTTGCAAAGCAGGCATCAACGTCTTATTATGAATCTCCGGTTTGAAGATATTGATACAAATAAAGACCAATGAAAGGATACAACTGAAACTTAAAATCCATTTATACTTCCAGCGTGCATAGGTTATCAATCCCGCCAACGGAAGGAAGAAAGAATACCACAGCCGTGTCTCTCCCATTGTCCGCATCGGAGGACGTTCTAATGAAATCCACATTCCGATAATGAAACTGAAGAAAATAGCCAGACCTAAGAAAGTAAATCCATAAGCCCATCCCGTTTTTGTACCTTTCCAGGCAGCAAAAGCTCCCAAAGCCCAACAAACCAGTGCGGCTATTGCAAATAGTATAAAGTATTCCCAACTCATGCTTTGTCCTCCTCTTTCCTCTTTTGTGCGCTGACAAACAGACAGATGGCTCCTGCCATCATCATTATTATTCCTGTGTAAACAACCGGCAACCACGGATCGCGAACCAACTCGAAGACACTGATATCGCTCCATCGTCCCTTTGTTTCATCGTAACTAAGTTGATAAATTTTCCAACCTTCTATCTCCATCGGGCGGTTCACTTCAATGGTTCCTCCCGTGATCGTTCCTTCTTGTGTGTAAATCTTCACTTCCGATACAAATCGCTGCGGTTCCCGTTCCGGCATTACAATACTGGTTAAAGAATCCAGCCGGATTGCCTTATAGGGAAAAAGAAAACTACCGCAACTTACCCATCCCTCTTTGGTTGTTTGATTCTTCTGATTGACTGCTTTCAGATAGACAGCATAAGTCGCTCCCATCGAATGAAATTCAGTAAACTTCAAAGTATCTTCGGTAGCCACAGAAGCAGCCATCGGAATAGATTGCTCAATAGTTAGCTGCCAGTCCTGCAAGCTGCCATTTGTCACTCCCTCTTCCAACAATACATGTACAGGAGATTTTTCGGGAAGCGTACGGCCGGTTTCATTATCAATCAACATCAGTTTCGGAGGATATTCGTCGATAGTGAAATCCTTCAGTTCGATAGCCAGCGGAAGTTCAATCAGTTGACCTTTATCATCCGTAGCCCGCCATTCGGCACTTCCCATCCGGGTTGTCATTTTCAACCTTTGCATATCGGCATTTCCCAAAGTGGCTGTTATCAGTGCAATAAACAATCCGATATGATTCAGTAGGAAAGAAATCCTGCTGATCTTCAAAGAGAAACCGGTGCGAAGGATTGTCAGCCCCAAGGCGGTGACCATCCAAAAGTAGAGCAGGACAAAAGGCCAGGAAGAAATCATCTGCGAAAATCCCAGCAGATCAGCCGGAGCATGACCGGAAGGAGCCTGCCGGATCAGTCCCATCACTACCGTCATGCCGACCACCCACAATAGAGACGAGACAGCAGCGGAATAATGACTCAACCATCCGAATAAATAGACACGTTTGCGAAGAAGGTGCATGGCTACCAAAGCAATGATATAAACCACTAACACAATCACATTGACCGGACAGGCAAACAGGTCCCAATGTATGGCTCCCACTGTCATTTGCAGCAATAGCCCTATCACCAGTAATCCTGCGCCAATCACCAGCCCTTCTTTATAACTCCATGGTTTGCTCCACATATATAAATTCTCTTATTTCTGTGCCAGACGGCCGTTTTCTTTCGCTTTCTCCAACCATGCCGGAACAGTTGTTTTCAGGAATTTCTCCTTAGCCGCTCTTTCAGCATCCATATCCAAGCCGATATATTCCTGTGCTTTTGCCTTTGTTGAAATGTCCGGCATCGGAACATCTCCCGTATATCCATTCTTTGCCAATACTTTAGATACAGCCAGACGGGCTTGCATGGCACGATCCAATCCATGAGAAAGAATTCTCTGAATTTCCTGCGGTGCATGGAATGAACCTCCGTGTGAAGCTACTCCGAAGTCCCAACGCCATTGTGCCTGACGAATCAGTGCGAGCACATCTTTCATCTGTGTTTCTGTAGCACCCTTGTCCCAGGCAAATTTAGCTTCGATATGTGCTTTTGCCAATTCCTGTTCCAGACGGTTACGGATTTCATTCGCTTTACGTTGGCGTTCGTACACATTATTACGTAAAGTCTCTTCACTTTCGCGGTGACAAACCTGACAGGTGCGGTCAATCATAGCCAACGGGCTTTGGATATGGTGATCGCTGAATTTCACACCACCTTCACTCTTATACGGCATGTGGCAATCGGCACAAGAGACACCTCTCTGTCCGTGGATACCCATCTGACAAATCTCATAGTCAGGATGCTGTGCTTTCAGAATCGGAGTACGGCTCAATTTATGAATATAATCATAAAAACCGGCCTCATCATAATAAGCCTCCATATCTTCTACCGTAAAACCTTTGTCCCAGGGGAAAGTCAGATACTTACCATCCCCTTTGAAATAGTATTCCACATGACATTGTGCACATACCAATGAACGCATCTCCTGCGGAGTAGCTTTAGTGATGTCTTTACCCTGACGTTGGAAAGCCTCTATCAAAGCGGGACGACTGATATGAAGATTCATTGTTTCGGGATCATGACAATCGGAGCATCCGATAGGATTCACAATTTCGGCGCCCATAGCCCCCCATTTATTGTTATAGAAAGAATCGACACCCAATGCCTCCATCATACGGGGAACATCCGGACTCTTACAAGTCCAGCAGGTAGACGGTTGAGGACCTTCGGTCGGGCTCATGGGCGAACCGGTACGCAAAGATGCCGTAATATCCTCAATGGCATGCATGTGTCCCCGTGGAGTGGAATAATCTTTTGAGAAAGCATATCCCGCCCATAGAATCACCATTTCAGGACGTTTTTCCAAAGCATCTACAGCAATATTTCCATTAAATTCACTCTCAAAGTCAGTCTTTGCAGTCTCCGTCCAAGTCTGGTATTCACGGGGAAAGTCATCCTTAAACAGTTCATTTCGTGCTTCAATCCCTTTGATAACGTTTTTACGGTTATTGAAAATGCTGGCAACTTCCGCCCTCCGTTCCATCAACGCAGAAACGCATAATCCCAAAACAAATACAACGACCATTGAACCTCCGAACAACAGCCATCCTTGCCATGATTTTAATTTCTTTTCCATTGTATATCGGTTTTATTATTTTATTACGTATTTCATTTCTTATTTATCTTTCTGATTCACCATCTTCCGGAGCCATTCGGGAACAGGCGATTCCGGAAGAGGAACAATCGCTCCCGGAGTACCGGACAGGGAATTCTTTCCACCATGAGGAACATCACGATGGCAATCCCAGCAAGCCTTCCCCTCTCCTACCTGTGACATCATATAATCAATCTTCCCCGTCTTCACAAATTCCGTATTGAGTTGTGTATGACAGCGGATGCAATTATTCATAATCACTTCGGAACTGGCTTTATGAGCCTGAATGACCTGCGGCTCGCTTTTGGTAAGAAATGCAGCCACGTGTTTCATACCGTCCATACCTTTAAAGGTCCATTTCTTCACAGCATTTTCATGCGGCACATGACAATCATTGCAAGTGGCATTCCGGGCATGTGAACTATGGAACCAGGTTGCATAGTAAGGAGTCATAATGTGACAATTCACGCATGCAGCCGGGGCATCTCCAAGATAGGTATGCGCCCGGAGCATATACATAAACAGTGCTCCTCCACCCACAATAACACCGCCAATGATGACAGCCGCTACCTTCCATTTATAAGAAGGAAAGAGTCGATTTATTATTGGAAACTTCATCATACGAAAAAGTATTTTTCACAAAAGTAAAGGATTGGAAACAAAAAAGGTGTAATATCTATTACACCTTTCGAAAGAAAAAATACTCATTACGTAAAAAAACAGAATGGGAATGTGTCAAACGTCCCTTTTTGACCTCACCTCATTCTTTCTCTATGTATTGTCTTATTCATCATGGTGATGGTCTTCGTCTTCCACCTCATTACTTAATTTGATATTGCGTGCAATATAAGATTCGTTACCTGCGGCATCCGTGCAATAAACCATCAAATGATAATCTCCTGCAGTAGCATTGGCCGGTATTACAATATCGTGATGATGAATATGGGCGGTTTTCTGTCCAGACACATCGTAGGATCTGTTGAAACTAAAATCTACTGTTTCCTGTGCAGCCCTGCTATTACCTCCGTGTGAATGGTGGTCGAAATTACTATGAATTTCAATCTTATAGGATTTCAGCATGACATCATCCGACAAATCCATTTCAAAATGAACCCCATGTTCGTTTCCTATCTCCAAAGCCTGACCTTCTTCCGGTTCGTGAAGTTCAATCAGAGGTTTGGTCGTATCGCTGGAGTCATCATTATCACAAGAGGAAAACATGAAAGTAACTGTTGCCAAAAGGCTAATCATTGGGAGATAAAATTTATTTTTCATTTCAGTAATTTTTTAAATGGAACTTTGATTAATATCTGGAAGTTACGTCCCGGTTCGGGGATTTCAACTTTCCTGTAAAAACTAAGATGATTGTAATATCGGGTATCGAATATATTCCGGGCGGTCAGGGTTATTTCAATCTCATTGTTTCCACCTATCGGAATATTCAATGAACCACCCAGATGAAAGAGATTTGCTCCGGCTGTACGGTCTTCGTTACGGTCCACTCTATTTTGCCGGGCAATGCTCTGCCATTCTGCATACAACATATACCAATTCTTTTGCCAGGTTAATGTATTGCGCATAACAGGAGGTGGCGAGAAACTCAATGGAATATGTTCATCACAATTATAGGTGTAAACGTATTCAGCGGAAATCCGATAATTGAAGTTGCGCAGAAAATCAACATCTACGGTAGCTTCAGTTCCTGCAAATAGCGCTTCTGCTCCGGTATAGCGATAGATTTGTCCGGCATGAGGCAATACAGACCACTCTCCAGTAGGACGCAGAAAGATGTAATTGCTGAACCAACTGACAAATGGAGAGACGGAGAAAGAAATTCCCCGGTACTTCAGATGATAAGAAGCGTCCAGTTGCCAGCCTTGTTCGGACTTTAGGTTTGCATCTCCCTGTTCATGGCGGAAAGTGCCGTGATGTACACCGTTGGCAGCCAACTCATTCGCACCGGGCAGGCGGAAACTACGCCCGATATTCACCTTTACCAGATGTTTGTCGGAGGGAGTCCATACCAATCCCAGAGAAAGAGAATAATCACCGTAGTGCTTATTCACAGAGTGACTGTTCCACTTGTAGAAGTCTATCTGTTCCGGATCATAGCCCTGTTTCCGAAGATAATCGGCAAGGTAAGTATCTTCATGCGAAGAGATATTCATATATCCGTAGTCATATCGCACTCCTCCGCTGACTGAAAACACATTGTTGGGTCTGTATGTCGTAAGCCAAAGCATTCCGGTAGTGGAACGGCGATATTCAGGCAGTAAAAACGAATAGCCGGAAATGTCGTTCCGTTGATGTTGTCCATCCCACCCCAATGTATGTTCCCACGAAGAAGAACCAATAAAACGAGCTTTCACCGAAGCACTGAAAGTGTTCAGATTAAAAGCAAGTTCCTTGTCGGGGTCTTTCTCCGGTGCGGGTTGCGAACCATAGTGAGTATGGAAAGCACTCCACTCTTCACGGTGATTGTTCTGGAAACCTAAATCGCCTGACAAGATCAGTTTCTCCCATGCATATTGCTGGTGGGTGGTCACTTTCAGGTGATTCACTTTACTGAATGGCAATTCAATATTACGGTTGTCTCCATCATCTTCCACACGTGACGCATCGGGTATGCCATGTGCCCCCGGAAAGAATCCCGTCTTTTGATATACATTACTCACAGCATAATTCGCTTTATAGGCTCTTCGTTGATATTGGGTAAAAAGTCCGATATTGCGTTCAATGCCTGCTGTATTCTTGAGTTTACGCCCATATATGGGAATTCTTTGTGTCAGGTAGACAATAGAATCCGTCGGAATACGATAGTCACCGAAATGTTGTTCCGAATAACGAATATGGGAGTACCAGGCATTCTTCCTGATTCCCAGCATCAGTGATCCTCCGATGGTTCCATTGACTGATTTACCCAGCAGTGTGACATCTCCGAATACACGATTATCAGCAGGAACAGCCGACGGAACAACATCAATCACTCCTCCCATTGCATCACTGCCATAGAGCAGTGAGGAGGGTCCTTTCAATACATTGACTGCTCCGATATTGAAAGCATCCAGTTCTAGTCCGTGATCGGCTCCCCATTGTTGTCCTTCCTGTTTGATTCCGTTTTCCAATACAGCAATCCGGTTGAATCCCATTCCGCGAATCATCGGTTTGGAGAAGCCCGAACCAATATCCATTGCCTGTACTCCGGGAATATTCTCCATCGCCTGCATGAAGTTTCCTGTAAAATGTTTGCGCAAAAAATCCTGATCGGCTACATCAACCGTAAGGGCAGACTTTTTCGCTTGACGTTGCTGGTACGTTTCGGTTACCACAACATCAGGCAAAAGCATGCTCTTGATTGAATCGGATTTCTGTGCATGGACGGATAAGGTTACAAATAGCCCTATTACGCCCGAAATAATTCCGATACGCATCAATTACAATCTTTTATTTAATGTGTAAAATGAATGTAAGGATAGATTGAAAGCCAATCTATCTCCATTGAAAATATGAGTATGTAATCATGCGACCGGAGGCCCGCGTAAATGATGCGAATAAGTTCGTTTGCAAACAACCTTATCCTGGTAAATAATCGGCTCGTAGGGCACGAGCGTCAGTGTGCAATGAAATTCTATCGGTTGAGGTTCAGTAAAGAAAGAAAGAGAGTATTGGCAGATCGCACAATCATCAGATGATTGGTGAGAATGCTTTGCATGGGAACACGACTTTTCATCCTCACTTCCATGATAGTGAAAGCTCTTCACTACAAAGAAGGGAATGAATGTCATGAATAACATCCATGCTATATATACCCTTATATTTTTCTTTTGATACATTCTCCCTCTATTGATTAATAGAATAGCGGGACAAATATAACAGTATGAAAAATAATCAGCAAGTTATACATCTTAATATGTGTTACCGTGAATGACAAAAAACACAAAGCTGTCAGTAACAGCACGAGGATTTTTTAGTTGATTATCATTCTTCCTGTTGCCAGACATAAAACACGGTTCTTCCAGCTCCACGTTTACGAAGAATCCCTTTCTCAATGAAAGTATTCAAATCATCTATTGCTTTCAGCCGGGAAAGTCCGGTCAGGCTACTATATTCCAATCGGGTAATACCACCATTTTTCCTTAGAAATTCCTGTAAAAGCTGTTGGCGTTGCTCCATAGAAAATTCCACTTTTTGAGAAGAGTGTTTGGATTTGTCCACACGTTCCAACTCTATTTCACGCTTAATCTTCCTTTTGAACTCTTTGGAAGTGCGCAAATGCACGTTATCAAAACAGATTGATTCGGCACGAATCTCACGTTTAGTCATTACTTTATGCGTACATTTCAAAGAGATGCTAAAATGCCCGAGTTCGCCAAGTTCTACAACATATCCTTCTGATAAAGCTTCGGCAAGTTCATCGATCACAATTCCTACCACTGCATCTATCACATTATAATTAAATGTTTGGGAAGAGTGGGACACACGTTCCAGAAACTCTTTTTTCGAGTAGGTTCCGCTTGGGACAATGCGGGCATGAAGCGGTTGTTGTTCTCCTGTATTCTGAACGTCCGGTGTCTCATATAAATCATACTTTGCACTCATAAGTATCTTCGTTTTATTAGGTTCATGTATTTATACTCCTTTTGACTAACATTTAATCTCTTCAATACGAGAAGTTAGTCCTAACTATACATCAGGGCAGACGCATTAAAAATTATTTTCCTGTAAAAGTTGTGACAAA
>NZ_QTMW01000004.1:0-1446 GCF_003604005.1 Bacteroides sp. OF03-11BH
ATTATAATTGGACTATCAGCTATTCTCTATTTTACAGGTTGTTATAACAGGGAACAGACCCCTCGCCTTAGTGAGGCTGAAAAGCTAATGCAGAACAACCCGGATAGTGCATTAGCAATACTACAAAAACTCAAACCAGAAGGCAACCGGGCTGAACAGGCCAGATATGCATTGCTCTATTCCGAAGCTTTGGAAAAAAAACAAATGAAAGTTACTGACGATTCATTGATCCGCCAGGCTTGGCAATATTATAAACATTACCCCAAAGATTTACGTCACCAGTGTAAAACTCTATATTATTGGGGAAGAATTAAATTACGCACAGGTGATAAACCGGGAGCATTACGTCTTTTTCTCAAAATAGAAGAGAAACTGACAGATACCGATGAATCTTATTACAAAGGGCTTTTATACAGACAGATCGGTGAAGTATATTATAAACAAATGAACTACAGCCGGGCATATCATTATTTCCACGAAGCCAGAAATAATTTCCGCCAATCGGGTGATATCCAGGAGGAGACAAAGGCAACCCTTGACATGGCAGCCGCTACTTTTCACTCAAAAGATATAGAAAAAGCAATAAGGCTGTATTCGGCGGCTCTTGACTTGGCCGATGAACATAATAACAGTAATCTGATAGAAGTCAGCCTTACTAATCTTGCATCACTATATGTGATATCCAAACGGCATATATCCAATGACCTGTTACAGCGAATCGAACTTTCCGCCCGACAGGATACGGTATATGGATATCACACATTGACAGATGTAAGTCTTTTGAAGAATCATATAGACAGTGCACGGTATTATCTGGAGCTTGCAAAGGCGCACACTACTGATATTTGCGACATGGCAGAACTACAATACACTGCATACCATATCGAAGTGCAGGCTAAAAATTTTGAAAAAGCAACGGACAATGTACATCGCTATATCTACTTGAACGATTCAATAATGCGCTCAAACATGCAATTCTCCGCCGGTATGGTCGAGCGGGACTATTTTAAAGAGCGAACAAAATTCGCCCAATACAGAATGAAAAACCGGACTGTCTGGGAAATAGCTATAGCAGCCGCTACCTTTTTTATTATTGGAATTGCCTGGTATATCGTCCGCCAACGTTTACGCATGCAACGTGATCGTACCAACCATTATTTGTTATTGACAGAGAAAGCCAATTCCGAGTACAAGGCTCTTACTGAACGCGTGAAAGAACAGCAGACTACGGAAAGTTATTTAAGAGGATTGGCTGCTTCACGCTTTGACATTGTCGATAAACTTGGAAAGACCTACTATGAACGTGAAAATACAACATCGCAACAGTCAGTCATATTTAATGAAGTAAAGCAGATAATTACAGATTTTGCAGAAAACAATGGCATACTGCAAGAACTGGAAAAAATCGTAAACACTTGTCATGACAATGCCATGTACAAGCTCAAG